>JBBSHP010000930.1:0-2646 GCA_038232555.1 Bryobacterales bacterium | reverse complement strand
GGGAGCGTTAGGGGAGACCGGGCTGATCGCGTTCGGGATGAACACCTACACGCTGCAGGGTCAGGTGTCGAAGAACTTCCGGCAGCACGAGCTCAGAATGGGAGGCGAAGCCCGCGTGATTCAGTTCAACGCGCTGCAGACCGACGACGCCAGCAACCAGTTCAATTTCACCAGCGCGTTCACGCAGGGCCCCAATCCAACGCAATCGAGCGCGACCGCCGGCAGCGCGCTCGCTACTTTCCTGTTGGGCATTCCGAGCGGCTCGGTTACGCCCTCGCCGGCCTTATCGATGCAGAGCACTTACTATGGGGGCTTTGTCCAGGATCAATGGAAGGCGACCAGCACCTTCACTTTGAATTTGGGGCTACGTTATGAAGTCGAAACGCCGCGCACCGAACGGCACAATCAACTCACGAGTTTCGATTATGGAGCCACTCCACCATTGACGGCTCCCGGTTTGAAGCTGCACGGGGCGCTGGCTTTCGCCGGCGTGAACGGACTCTCCCGGTATCAGGCGAACGTCGATACCAACAATTTCGCGCCGCGTGCCGGCCTGGCTTGGCATGTCACTCCTAAAACGGTGATCCGCTCCGGAGACGGGCTGTTCTACGGAACAGTGCTCGGCATCGGCGGCGCGCCGAACGCGTTCGGGATTAGCGGCTTCGGCAGCGCCACCAACATTGTGAACAGTCTGGATGGGGTGACACCGATCGTTTCGCTGACGAATCCCTACCCCAATCAGTTGAACCGCCCGAGCGGCAGCTCGCTCGCCTCCGCCACTCTGCTCGGTCAGTCGGTGAGCTTTTACGATCGATCGAACGTGACGCCTTACACCATTCAATGGAACTTCGATGTGCAGCGGGAGCTTCCTAAATCCGTAGTGGTGGATATTGGATACGTGGGCACCCGTGGTCTGAAGTTTCCCGAAAACCTGATCCTGAATCAGTTGCCCGATTCCGCTCTTGCTCTGGGAGACGGGCTTCGGACGCAGGTGCTCAATCCGTTCTTTGGGCAGATTGCGGTCGGCGTCGATTCCAGCAAGACCGTGTCTCAAGCGCAGTTGCTGCGCCCCTATCCGCAGTTCGATCAAGTGACTTCCGCCGCGGCGAGCTGGGCTCCGTCCACCTATCACTCCTTGCAGGTCAAAGTGGAGAAGCGCTTTGCAAAAGGTTTGACGGTACTGGCCTCGTATACTTTATCGAGGATGATGGACATCGCAACCGGTTCTTTCGGAGGAGAGACTTTGGGCGGAGGAGGCATACAGGATTATAATAATCTGGCGGCCGACTGGAGTATTTCTTCCCTCGATGAAACCCATCGCCTGATCCTGAACGCGGTTTACACGCTTCCCTTTTTCGCCCGTCAGCAGGGCTTCTTTGGTCACCTTCTGGGCGGATGGGAAGTGGGCGCGGTGGGCTCCTTTTATAGCGGCAGTCCGCTCGGAATCAGCTCGGCCGTGAGCGGAACTAACGCGCAGGGTGGGGGTCAGCGCCCGGACTGGAATGGAGCCAGTCCGGGCATCGCGAACCCGACGCCCGCTCAGTGGTTCAATACCGCGGTGTTCACAACTCCGGCAGCGTATCACTTCGGAACTGCTCCGCGTACGTTTTCCGGAGCGCGTAGCGACTACACCCGCAACGTCGATCTCTCCCTGCATAAGAATACTCATCTGACGGAGAAGCTGGTGGCGCAGTTCCGGGCGGAAGCGTTTAACCTGGCGAATACGCCGGTGTTCAATCCGCCGAATACCAGCTACGGGTCGCCCGTATTCGGCACCGTGAGTTCTCAGGCCAACCAGCCCCGGATCATCCAACTGGCTCTGAAGCTGCTGCTGTGACCGGAGCCACTCTTAATAACTATGAACCGTAGATCTTTCTTGCAAGCCGGTGCGGCGGGAGCCTTGGCCGGGTTGACCGACGCCCAAACCGGACACCTGGTCCCTGCTCCGGGGAGAAAAAAGCAGCCTAACGTTTTGTGGATCTTTGGCGACCAGTTCCGGGCACAGGCAGTGCAGCGGAGCGGCGATCCGAATGCACGCACGCCCAATCTCGACCGCGCGGAAGTGAACGGAGTCAGCTTCACAGGCCACGTCTCCGGGTTCCCCCTGTGCTGTCCGTTTCGCGGATCGCTACTCACCAGTCAATATCCGCACAAGTGCGTGCCGGGCCACGAATATCCATTGCCGGACGGAAGTAAAACCATCGCGGACGTCTTTAATGCAAATGGCTACCACACTGCGTACTTCGGGAAGTGGCATCTGGCGGGCTGGCACGAGAGCCAGGGACGCGCCGCTTTCTACATTACCGATCCGGCCAAACGCGGCGGATTCCAAAACTGGACGGGCTACGAGAATAACAATAGCCAGTGGGATTGCTGGGTTCACGGAGGCGCGGGCAAAGACGCCTTCCACTACCGGCTGCCGGGTTTCGAAACCGACGAGCTGACCAACCTGCTGATCGGCTATGTGAAGGACCGCGCCCAGGAGCTGAAACAGAATGACGGCAAGCCGTTTTTTGCGGCGCTCTCGGTGCAGCCTCCGCACGATCCCTATGTCGCGCCTGAGAAATTCATGGCCAACTACAACCCGCAACGGTTGGAACTGCGCCCCAATGTGGCGCATTCCGCCGCCATCGAGCGCCAGGTGCG
>JBBSHP010000929.1:0-2649 GCA_038232555.1 Bryobacterales bacterium | reverse complement strand
GATCGGATGCCCGCACTGACTTCATGTGACGCGTTGGCGACGAAGCCGCGGATGCCCGGAGGACCACGTCGGAGGCCTTCTTGCGGAACGTTCTGGAGCCGTATTCTTGTATTGAGTATGACAACACCAGTTAGCCCGGAAGAACTTCGAGACGCACTTTCCGCCCTCGGCGCGCAAGTGACCGCGCAGGCGCGCGCATCTACATCAAGGGGCCAGCTCGAGATTCAGAAGCAACAGTACATGGTCCGCCCGGACGTTAGCTTGTTGTACACCGTTGACCCATCGATTATGCGTTCTGGGACCGAAATAGTCGAGAAGGATGAGCTTATCTGGAAAAGCCTTGAATCGTTTTTGGAACAAGACATTATTACGCGGCCAGAGTACGGTTTGTTGGAGCGTATTCTTCAAGATGGCGGTATCAAAACGGGACTTGCACGGCAGTTCATCTGGCGTGTAGCACACGATTCGGTTCTTAATCCTGACAGCGATTTGGGTCGCCACGTCGTCACCATGCTGCGCGACTGTTCCGGTTCAGCCTGAAATGGAGAGCGGGCGTTCTCCGCTAGTTGTAGATTCCGCCCTGCGGGCGGGGATTTTCAAGGCATAGGGTCTACCGATCCGATGAATTTGGGAAGCGCGCGAACTGTATTTCGCGCTCTCACGAGCATCGTCTCGATGAGCCCACCGGGGTATCCCTCGGCATGGTCGCATCCCTGCGGAGCCTGCTTCCGTTTACCCGGCAAGGTCATTGTACTGTCAACAGGAGAGCATCAGGCCGCCTGACTTTGCCGGCGCAGTTGGCGCTGGCGGCGGGCTTCATCCAGCTTGAGGTCGCGCGCGGCATGGATCGCGGCTTGCCAGCCCTCCAGCATGTCGAGCGGCGTGACAAAACCAATCGCGCTGTGCAGCCTGACGGTGTTGTAGTGATCGACATACTGCTGAATCAAGCGCCGCGCATCCTGAGGCGTCAAGGGCGTGCCTGGCCGGATACATTCCGCTTTTAGCGATCGATGCCAACGCTCCAGCTTACCGTTCGATTGCGGATAATACGGCGATGTTTTCACATGCGTCATTCCCGAAATGCGAATGAACTCCTTGAAGTCTTTGGCGAGGAACTGAGGCCCGTTGTCGGAGATGATCCGCGGCTTCGCTTCCGGGTATTTCTCTTTGGCTCCCTGGAGGATGATCTCAATGTCCGCTTCCGTCATCGACTCCCGCAACTCCCAGTGCACGAGAAACCGGCTATAGCCGTCCAGTACGCTGCACAAATAGTAAAAAGTGCCGCTGACGTTGATGTAGGAAACATCGATATGCCAATGCCGATGCGGCTGGGGCGGCTGCTCGAAGCCCGTTCCTTTCTTCGACTCCCTACCATTCCACTTCTTGAGAAGACCGCCTTAACACCCTCCTTACGCTGGCCGGACTTACCGCCACTACATTCGCGTCCAGCATCATGAACGTCAGCCGCCGGTAGCCTTCCAGCGGATTCTTCAAATGGAAGTTGACGATGGCCTGCTTCTCCCCCTCTTCCAGCCAGAAATCCCGGGGAACCCAACCGTTGTGCTCGTTAACGCGGCCGTAACGCTCCCGCCAATCGTAAAACTTGCTCGCGGTCACATCCAGCCATCCGATGAACCGCGCGGCGCTGATCTCCGTCTTCTCCGACCAGCTCCGCACGAAGTCCACGATCTGGTCCCGCGTATCGTGCGGAACCCAGACCCCGGTTAGAGTTCCCCAAACTCTTTTTTTAAAGAGATATGCTCAGCCATCAACTCGGCCAGGACTTCGTCCTTAGTCTGGATCTTCTTCTCCAAATAAGCGATACGTTCCTGCTCGGGATGAGCATTCGAGCGCGTCTTCGACTGGAACGCCGCCGCTCCATTTTCGAACAGCTCCTTCTGCCACCGATAGAAAACCGTCGGCTGAAGCGCCAGTTCATCGCACAGCTTCGAGATCGGCTCCTTTTCCAACAGATGCCGCCTCAGAATGGCCACTTTCTCTTCGGCCGTGTAGTTGTTCCGTTCTTTTTTCACGCGTTTCTCTCCGTTATCTTAACGGCGGAACGCTCTCTCCATTTTCAACTGAGGCGGGACACTTCTTCAGCCGGTAGCGTGCGTCGGCGGTGGGTTGCCAAGACCTGTAATTTGCCGTGTGCGTAAGGAAGTCAAGCCCGCCCCGGCAGATGCCCGCCGTCACAGTGCCCCCCAGGCAACCGATTGTCTTGCCATTGTCGGCGAACTGGGTTAAGTGGACATTATAGTTGGACACTTTGAAGCCGCCCGTAACCGTCAGCCGATTCGTCAGGTGGTATTCATACTGCGCGAACGGCTGCGCCGATTGTGTGATGAACCTCTCGTGAAAGTTGGGCGTCAGCAAGTCGACAAACGTCCGCGGATCGGTTGGCGTCTGGAACCGGTCCGTGTTGGCCCATTCGTACCAGAAACCCGCGTGAAGCAGCCCCCATTTGGATTCCTGGCTGAAACTGGCGATGTTGCCGAACTTCCGGTAGCTGTTCAACTTGTCGGTGGCGCTGGTCGCGGTGACGCTGGTGCCGTTGTTGTACTGCTGATGGTTGTAGTAGCGGTTCGAGTAAGCCTTGTTCTCAATCCGCCAGCCGTGCCCCAGTTCTGAATGGAGGCCCACGTATTC
>JBBSHP010000928.1:0-2651 GCA_038232555.1 Bryobacterales bacterium | reverse complement strand
TCATATAGACGCTCAGAACATTTCCAACGTCACATGTTTTGAACGGGTGATCTTACTATTACCACGGGCTGCTAGGGCGTGCATGCCACGGTTCAGGGAGCTGACGACGCGTAGTAAACGTAAACCTCGCCCTGCGCGCGCCAGCCGAAGGACCCGAAACACCCGAAAGATGCGGAAGATGCGCAAGGCCGGCACAAGCAGAGAGATAGCCGTCAGCCAGTTCCGTTTGAGATAGTCCCCCTTTCGGGGAGCTAGCGTGAACTCAAGCGCAAAGTTGAGGATGAAAACAACGTAGATGCTCGTGCCGATGATCTCGAACAGCGAACTCTGACCCCAGATAAGCTCCACAATCAGTAGCGCCAGCCACACAAAGGCAAGAACCAACATCGGCGTTTCTAGCCAATGTTCGAGCCTTTCCAAGATTTCGAAGCGCTCTCTTTCTAAGGCCTCCTTATCCTCGGGCGTGGTGCCCGGTTTCTCGCCGCTCTTCATCTGGCTCACCGCTTACCCTCGCTTGGGCTGCTAGACATGGGCTTAGCTAGCCCGCTGACTCGGTGAATCGCCCCGTCGTGAGGCGAGGAGACACTGCGTTCTACCGTCTCAAGCACGAGGTCAGCGTGGAGTTGAAGCGCTTGTCGCCGCTCTTCGTGGTCCGTTAACCCGGCGATGATGTTGAGGACCTGTATGAGGCGGGCTAGAACGGCGGCGTTACCTTCGGAGTTCTGACGGATTTGGTCGAATGCCTCCTCGAGCAGGCTCCTAAAGGTGGGTCCCCGGGCAATGACTCGCAGTTGACCCTGATCCATCCGGAATGGTGTTTCGAGCTCACGTGGGGCAAGGCGTGCCAGTATTGCAGTCAAGTAGTCCACACAAATCACGGCAGTCTCGCCGATGCCGGCTTCCATGCGGATCACCACATTCCACTCGCGCGTCAAACGGAGAAAGGCGTCTCCATCGACACTCTGGATGTAGCCTGTGCGCCGGGCGGCTATCCTCTGCCACTGCTCATTCGCTGGGGGCAGTCGGGGCGAGAGACCAGAGCCGGCAGCTTCGCCCAACTCCGTCGGGAACAGACGGTCGATGGCTTCGATCGTCTCCTCAGCCGCCGAGAACAGATGGGTTCCCCTTGTCACGCATGAAGTTTCGCAGGATGCGAGGCGTGTACTGGCTTGACGCCAGAGTTAGCGCGTCAATCATGATCGAGAAGGCCACACCCGCCACAGTGACGATCGAACCAGCTATGGCAGACAGCATGCCCCGCGCCCCAGCCGCACCGGCTCCGAGTAGGCGGGGCCACTTCTCTTCAAAGTTGTTTCCGTCAAACCATGGCTCCGCCCCTATCACGGATAGGGCGGGAACCACTGCACCTAGAACGAGCAGGGTGGCCAGAAACCACAGGCTCGATCGTAGCGACTCCCAGAGGACGCGTAGCTTATTCATAGAAGAGGACTCTAGGCTGTGGCCGTTCTCAATCAAGCGTACAGTATGCGCTTGGTCGAATACCCTTCACATGAGGGAGCGCATCGTACGCGGAAGCCACCATCCGCTGGAACTCGGAGAACCCGCGGGGCACTCGAAATCACGGATCGATGAGGGTGAAGCGGAATTCGGAGGTGACGAACCGCAGGAGAGCGGCGACGCTAAACAGTTGATTCTATGCAGCGGGAGATGGGACTCGAACCCACGACGTTCAGCTTGGGAAAGTGCATGTCGATTAAAAATACAAGACTATGCATCCATCGGGTTGATGCTTGGCTTTGCAACTCACTGATTCTTTGAGGTCCGTTTTTCGGATCGTCCTTGAATGGAATAAGCGGAATGATTGCTCGCCCCTTCTCTGCATGTCTGTCTGGCACAAAAACACCTTGGAACTAAGATTTTGTTGCCGCGATCAGCGCGCTTTGCGTAATGCCGGCGATGGCTGGCGCGCGGAAATCATGCGACCGGCAATCCATCGTAGTGAAGATCGAGGCGCTGGATCACCCCGCGCATTTTTCCACAATGTAGATGTTTTCGAGAGTCCCGCGTGCCCCGCAGTACACTTGTGCAGCAAATCGAACAAGGCTAGCCTAAAGGTATGAGTAGGCAGACGGCCCAGCTTCTAGAAGCGTTCGAGGTGCTTCCCGAGGACGAAAAGCGGATTTTCACTGCGGAATTCATGCGACGGGCAATTCCTTTCGACTCAGGCCCACTGGACGACGAGGAGACCGCTCGCGCCGCCGACGAGCTCTTTGCTCAGCTTGACACCGAAGAGAATTTCACCGGCTCGCGGTGAGGTCTGGATATTCGATTTTGGGATGGCGGCGAAGGTCCGCCCGGCCTTAATCGTCAGCGTGTCCTACGGCGACCTTGATCGGGCATTGGTCACGATTGTCCCCCACACAACCAGTCTGCGTGGCTCCCAGAATGAGATTGCTGTTAACGTTGCCTTCCTGAAGCCAGGCGCCTTCCTGGTGCAAAGCGTCGCGACATATCCGCACGCGAGGGCCATCCGGAAACTCGGTGCACAAGAAAGACCAGTTTGACCTCGTATTCTCCGGTCTGCTCCGTTGGCTGGGCACACGGTGCGGCAGCCCTATAGCAGCAACGTAAAAGTGAATGCCCCCCTGACGCCGTAGTGTAGATCGAAGCGGCTCAATTCCCGAATCGTG
>JBBSHP010000927.1:0-2652 GCA_038232555.1 Bryobacterales bacterium | reverse complement strand
CGCCGCGCGGCACCCGGACCGAGAGGGAGCCACGCGGCGTCGCGCTGCCCTTGACCAGGCGTCGGCTGCCGCCGACCCGCCGGACGTTCCAGCGAAAGTCCTTGCCGCGCGAATCGACGAAGAAGGTGGGTTGAATAGCCAAGCCTGGCTGCTCGCCCAGCACGCAGCCCCGAGTTCCTAGCCAGGCTGTGAGCCGCTCGAAGATGGCTCCCGGTAATCTGATGCGGCCCGCTTCTGACCATTCGGGATCCTTATCCGCAGACCAGAGCTTTAAGGTCACCGGCAACCAAATCACGTTGTAACGTTTGGCAGGATCGAGTCACGATATAGCGACCACCTTGCAACAGGGTTCGATGTCTGCAGCCGGGCATCGCGAAAATCGAGTAAACAACCAAGGAGCATCCATGAACAATGTCAGCGACCTCAGCCCAACAGCGATGATCAAAGATAAGATTTGGCCTCTACTGGCCGGCATCCAGGCCTTGGTCGTGCTGGACGGGCGGCCCCACTCGGGACACTACGCTTCCTTTGGACCGGGAGATCCCAGTTCCGACCCGACTAGCGGGGACGACTATTTCGGTCTGAGCGAGTTTCTCCGGACGCTCTCCAGTCCGGTGCCTCACTTGACTCGCATCTTCGTTACGAAAGCGCATCGCGATACCGACATTCGCGGTGCGGCTAACATCGAGCATTTCCGCTTCGACCAACACGATCTGAGCGCCTATGATGAAATTTTCCTCTTCGGAGTAGCCGGTCCGGGCGAAACAGACGCGCCGATGTCGGACGCGGAGCTCGCGGCTCTGGCGGCTTTCATGGACGGCGGCGGCGGAGTCTTTGCGACGGGCGACCACGAGGATCTGGGCGTCGTTCTGAACGGGCGGGTGCCGCGAGTCCGCTTTATGCGCAAGTGGTATTACCCCGAGCCCGGCCCCCTCGGCGAGCCAGTGGCACCGCCCGCCATCGGCGTACACCGGATTGAGACTACGCAGCCAGGGCACAGCGAGAGTTTTATTCACTTCGACGACCAGTCCGACGACATCCCCCAGCCGCTCACTTTGCGCTGGTATTCTCAGCGCCGGAATCTCTCCACGGCCCTGCAGTACCCACATCCCTTGATGTGCGGACCTCGGGGAGCAATCCAGGTCGCGCCGGATCATATGCACGAGGGCGAAGTGATCGAGCCTTCGGATACAGGTGCGACACTCACCTTCGGAGCGAAAAGTTTTGTTGAATATCCCACCGGTCCGGGCGGCGTCCAGCCCGTTCCGGAAATCGTTGCTTGGGGAAAAGTTCTCGCCGAATCCGATACCTCGACCGAAAGCGCCCACACGGGCGACCCCCGCAACATCGCCAACGCTCGCAGGTTTGGCGTAGTCGGAGCGTACGACGGTCATCGCGCGGGCGTGGGTCGTGTGGCGGTGGATTCCACCTGGCACCATTTTTTCGACATCAACCTGATCGGCGATCCCGTCGCGCCATTTCCCAAAACTCAGGGCTTCAACGCTTCGGCGGATGGCGTGGCGGCGCTGAACGATATCCGTGCCTATTACCGCAATCTGGCCACTTGGCTGGCGCGTCCAGGCGCCTTGAGCCGGGTCTTTGCGGGCGCTGCCTGGTATGCGATTAACACGCAGCCCCTCTCGATGATCGTCAGCCCGCGCCGAACCTATGCGCATTCGGACTTGCTAAGCATTGGATCGCTCGCGTTGAACAACATCTTGGTCTACACACCGCCCTGCTCCGTGTTGGTATCGCTGATTCCTTACTTCGTGGACGGGCCTGTGAAGGTGATTCCCCCGGATCCGTGGGCCGGACCCCGACCCGGAGATCCGCCCTTCATCGATCCAGGCATCTATGTGAAAGTGGCACTGGGCGGCGCAATAGTTGCCTTGGGAGCGGAGCGGGAAAAGCTTAAGCAGCTAGAGCCTCAGGAAGCCGCGCGCAACGTGCAGCACCTGGTTCGGCGCGGGATCACGACGGGTATGCGCGGACTAGGCGCCGAGCTCGGGCATTTTGCCGAAGGCTTAGAGCGGCTGGCCCACGGACTGCAAGAGGATCGTTGAATCTGAGTTGCCGGGTAGGGCAGAAGGGAGATCCTGGAAACCTATCTGGCCGATCGGAGGGGCGCACGCCTGATGCGCAGCGCTGGAACTTATGGGCGAATCGACGAACAACGTGGGTTGAACAGCCAGTCATGGCTGCTCTCCCAGCACGCATTCCCAAGATCATAGCAAGGCTGTGAGCCGCGCGATCAGATCGCTCCTTACTAAACTCAATAATCTTCAATCGGCTAACGTCCCCCGGTAATCTGCTGCTGCCCGCTTCCGACGATGCCCTCCCAAGTGAATTCAGTAAAGGCTTGGAGTTTCAAGGCTACCGAACTTGGAGAGGCAGAAACTAGGGCCACTCGAACGACTGAGGATCGCCGGATTGATAAGGAACGAAGAAAGTGAATCCGGTCCGAGATCGCGCGTTATCAACGCAACAGCGGGCCTGTTTAGCTCCGTCCGCGGGGTCTAATCCCACCGCCTTTCAGGCGGTCAGCTTCAAGCCGCCCAATCCCCCGAGAATAGGAGGATGGCGGAATACAGACATAGCGCGCACGCGGTTCACGATCTCAAGTATCACCTGATCTGGTGCACGAAATATCGT
>JBBSHP010000926.1:0-2654 GCA_038232555.1 Bryobacterales bacterium | reverse complement strand
TAATACTACAACCGCAGTTAGCAAAAACTGATGGCGGAAATCATGATAGAGTTTAGCATGCTCTTTGTGCGTAATCCCACTCAGCGGGAGTTCACCTCCCTGCGCCAAGCCAACTACAGCGACATGCTGTCGGTGTGGCGCAACGGGCGCGTATTGTGCTCCTCTCAGCCGCCGGCTGGTCGGTTCCAGCACTTGCGACTGCGCTGGATTGCTGCTGTCGCAGCGTCCGCAGGTGGATACATGCTTTTTCGAGGCCTGGTTTCGCTGGGCTGCGAGGCTTTGCCATTGGTCGTCCAGCTGTCCAAGTAGGTGCCTCTTCCGCCATCGGTTTCTCAACGCAGCCGCCTGTGCCGAGTAGCGGACGGATGGTGCCAGTAGTCCCGCTAAGCGTGCCTGAAATACGACGCTTACTCAACGAATTGGTGTGGAATCCACTACGTTCAGCTACATTTGTACTCCGTTGGTCAACCTATCGACGCTACAAGCAAGCCTTGGCCAAGCGAGCGCATTATCGTAAGCGTAAATCCGCGCCGCCTGAGTTCCAGCAACTGCGGTTGTAGTAAAGATAGAGTAAAAGCCGGACGCACGCAGGCGATTTTGTGCTAAAGTAGCTGGCACATAAGCGTCCGTAGCTCAGTGGATACCAATCCGGCTTTCTCCAGGCGCGTCAGCCGGTCGGCCGGAATGGTCCACAAGTAAACCGCCTGGAGTTCATCAAGCGGGCTGGCTATGGCCGGGCAAAATTCGACTTACGATGTAACCACAACCGAAATTATGATAGAATATTTGGTCTAATGTTAGGGAAATGATTACGGTAATTTCATATGCCCCGTTGGTTATTTTTATAAGGAGATGATTATGAGCCAAAATGCTCCTCAGCGTTTATATCTGATGCAAGTTGGGCTTATGCCGGATTATGGAATTCCGATTGTGTGCTATCTGGTGCAAACGGGTGACGGCAAGAATATTCTGATTGACAGTGGTCTACCGGAGATTATGCCTGAAGGAGAATCGGAGTTCGAGAATGGGCAGCACGTTATCGAGCAGTTGGCGCGCATAGGCTTAAAACCGGACGATATTGATACAGTCATTTCGACGCATTATGATATCGATCATGCCGGAAGACACGCGGCATTCACGAAGGCGCAATATGTTGTTCAGCGTGTGCATCATTTGGATGCGGCGAGCAACCCACGTTTTGCTGCCAATCGACCGCAATGGGATCAGCCAATGGAGCGCATTCGGCTGGTGGACGGAGACACGGAACTGCTGCCGGGGCTGGAGCTGATTGAGACGAGCGGGCATGTGCCGGGACATCAATCGGTGCTGGTGCGGCTGCCCAAAACGGGGGCGATTTTATTGCCGATTGACGCTGTACCCTTCGGCGAGGGCTTTATCCGTGACGAGCAGGACGACGGTAGCAACCCGGACGCCGAAGCGATCCGCGCTAGTACGATTAAACTGCTTGATCTGGTCGAACGGGAGCATATCGGGCTTGTGATTTTCGGTCATGACAAGGATCAGTGGGAAACACTCAAAAAAGCGCCAGAGTTTTACGAGTAAAGCAGGAGACCATTCCAAAGCGGGTGATGGAACCTCTAGAGTCCGGCTACTCCGGCTACCGGGCCCACCTGGAGATTGTTATGAACATCCACAACCGTGTTGATTGAGGAGTTGAGCAAGTCTTCATCGCTCACATCGCTGGGGTATGCTTTTCTGTTCATACCCCAATTCTATCAACTTCATCCCTTATAGTTCATAATACGCCCTAGCTTACAACCGATTGCATAACGCAATCAGAACCGCGCGGATGTGCCGCGTAAGGAAAGGAAGTGGGTATGGCTAAACTCGTGTTCGGAATGAACCAGTCGCTGGACGGCTACGTCGACCATATGGCGTTTGCGCCAAGCCCCACGCTCTTCCGCCACTTCATCGAGGAGACTCAGGGGCAGGCGGGCAGCGTGTACGGTCGCCGAATGTATGAGGTCATGCGTTACTGGGACGACGATCATCCTGAATGGGATGCAGAGGAACACGCCTTCGCGGCGGCGTGGCGGAACCTGCCGAAGTGGGTCGTCTCGCGCTCGTTGAAGTCGGTCGGCCCCAACGCCAGGCTTGTTGAGGATGATCTTGAGGGCGCGACCCGCGAGCTGAAGGCCGAGCGCGACGGGGAGATCGAAGTTGCCGGCCCGAACTTGGCGCAAAGCCTCACCGAACTTGGCCTGATCGATGAGTATCGAATCTACCTGCACCCCGTCGTGCTTGGTCACGGCAAGCCATATTTCGCCGGACCCCGGCCACCGCTCCGCCTTATGGCTAATGATCGGATTGGCGAGGATGTGATCAGGTTGACCTACGTTCCTGCTTAGTCTCGCGACTCGCCAGATGGAAATCGCCGCGCGCGCGCCGGCAATTGCAGCATAACGCAGCAGATCTGGCCCATCGCGCACAAATCCTACTGCTGTCAGCTAGTGGTTGGTCGGTTCCAGCATGGCTGAGGCTTGTGGTTGTTGCCGCAGAGCTATTCGTGGCTGGATTCACGCCTTCGAGCAGGGCGGCTTGCTTGCGCTGCTTGGTAAGCCCCGCGGGCGACCGCCACGGCGCGACGCCTGCGTTTCCGCCATGACTTCTGCGCCGGCGGAGGGCACGCCAGC
>JBBSHP010000925.1:0-2663 GCA_038232555.1 Bryobacterales bacterium | reverse complement strand
TGATCGGCAATACCCAGCGCCTGGATGCCAAGTTCCCGAGCTTGCCGCACCAGATCGGCAGGTGCGGTGGAGCCATCGGAGCGGTCCGTGTGTACGTGTAGATCGATCAAGGTGAGCTATTTGCCCGGAGCCGAGTACATATCGTCGACGCGAAAACTCCGGTATTCAACGACGCCTTCCAGTTGTTGGACATAGACTATTTTGCCGTCCGCCGAGGTTTCCACTGCACGGCTGTAAGGCGCTGCAAAATTGATGAACCCGGCCTCGAATGAATAGCCGCCGTTCTTGAGAGTTTGAGCGGACCCCACCGCGATCGAGTAAACACCTAAGTCTGCGTTCTGTACCAGCGTGGCAGTATGCGTACTCTCGTCGATTTTCCAGACTTGTCCGCGATTCGTAGCCGCCGGGTTTTTCTTATTCCGCGCGTGGCCGTCGTCCAGAATTGTTATCAGGTTGGAACCCACGGGCTCAAATCCTGCGTCGTGCTGATAGGAAAACCATGGGCTTGGGTCACCCGTCTTGGCAGTGAAGTCTCCGCCTTCGCCCAGCCGCCACAAAACTTTGCCGGTCCCTTTTCCGTTTTGCCAGTCTATCTTCAGCACCCAATCCTGCTCAGGCATCGAAATCAGGAAATCGCCGCTCGAGGGAATGTAGTTCAGAGAGTTGCTATGGAGCCAGCCATTGGCCTGCGGCGCCAGGAATATGGGAGGACACCCGCCGAACCCTCGACCTTGTTGGCACTTCGCATCCTCCAACGATGCTCGCTTCATATCTACGTGATCAAATGAATTCCAGAGTCCGGCGACCTGGAAATCCTCATCCAGGTCGATCACGATGTCACCCAAAATATCAACTGGTCCTTTGGAACCTTGAGTGCCCGCGGGCATCATCCGCTCCAGCCCCGCAATCGCCAAGGTGTGTCCATTCGGTAAGCGGATGGCTTCGTGGTGAAATCCAGACACACATTCCTGGCCGTCTTTTTTGCACTGCGAGTGAATACCGCGGGTCTCCAGTTGCTCCGCTACCCGGCTGATATTGGTTTCATGAATCACATTGCCGGCCAGGTCCATCTCACGCAGTATCTGCGCCCGCGTCATGTCATTGGCCGCGTTAGCACCTTCGGACTGCACCAGAAAGCGACCGCCTGGAAGCACTCGCATCAGAAATTCGGGCGAGCGCAGGTACCAGATGATATTTCCGTCCAGGTCGGTTGCGAAGGGCCGCAAATTAGCGGCCAAGCTGACCGTGGCGTGGATCAGAACGGGGTCCGAAGCCGTGGATCCCGCGGCCCGAGCGACCGGGATGGATACCGGAGGGAAACCGCCGTCCAGCAGACCGGTATGAAATGGCAGCCAGGCGCCGGGCTTACTACTGCCTCCGTTCACGATCTCCTGTCGCATCTGGTACTCCGAGTCCGCACGCATGCCAGCCACGTAAACGTTATTACTGCGGGAAGTGCAGCTAATGGGCGGAGTGCGATTCAAAGCAGTGTCACCCGGGCGCTGAAAAGCGACTCGAAACTTGCTGCCTTGGGGGCAGGCAGGCGCGCTAAATAGTGCGATCAGCGGATGGAACGTGGGGGTAACCACTGGCTGCGACCCTTTCACTCGCGAGTTGATCCGGAAAGGCACTTCGGCATCGGCCGTCTCTTTGGTCGCATTGTTCCGCACCGTAACCCGCACGCTGGCATCTTGCTCAGAGAGTGGCGGGGTCCAGACAAAGTCCCTTTGCTGGCTGAAGTCGCGGATGATGTGAAAAGGTCCATGATTTAGGCTGATGCTATACCGAAAAACATGCATGGCCTGAGCCGCGTTGTCGACGTGCGGAGTCAGCCCGATGGGGGTCCCAACCGGTTGCGGAGACGCCAAACTCGTTAGGAGCCGGACTTTCAGCGGCGGACCTGAAGCACCGCAACACAGAACCGCACAGACGAGTGAACAGTGAATTACTTTGATCATGGAAAGTTATTATTCCACATAACGGCGGTCGGCCGCACTTTTACGTAACTTACTGCCCGTAACGTGGGACCCGGTGGCGCCCGCGATATTTACCGCCAGCAGCCTGGATACCGGACTGGGGTTGATCCGCACCGCCGCAAACGTAACTGTCAGCAGCGCGGCGCCTGTCAAACCGGGCGACAATCTGGTGGCCTATGCGATCGGCTTAGGGCCTACGAATCCCCCAACTCCGACCGGCGCTACCCTGACGGAGGGGGGCGTACCCGCTACTATCGCCTACGCCGGTGTCGCTCCTGGCTTGGTAGCGACTTATCAGGTCAACTTCACGATTCCCGCAGGATTGCAAGGCACGCAGCCCGTGGTACTTACCCTGGGAGGCAAGAGTAGCAGCCCGGTCGGGCTGGCCCTGTTCGGGATTAGCTCTGTCGTGAACAACGCCTCGTTTGCTTCGGCCGGAACCGCAGCGCCCGGCTCCATTGTCAGCGTGTTTGCCAACGGAATAGGAACGACCGATCAATCCTCGGGCTTCTCGGCCACGGCTTTCCAGGGCGTGTCCGTAAGTTTTAACCTAAAAACGGCAGTTACCCAGTAGCATCAGCCAAGCGGCCTGTTGTTCCTAGGATCTTGCTTCCAAGGAAATAGCGGAACGCGGCGCTCAGAATCAGTTTCCAGCAGTGGTCTTTAGTCAACTGCTCCGCAGTGTTT
>JBBSHP010000924.1:0-2668 GCA_038232555.1 Bryobacterales bacterium | reverse complement strand
CGTCAACCCGGCCGGTCGAACCTGGGGAGCTCCCGCGTCCTGCATGTGGAGAATGACGTTGTACTTCTTAAAGGAGTAGCTGAAGTCGTTGGTGGTCCGAGGGGAAATGATGAAGTCGGCGCGCGCATTTCCGGTCAGTCCAGTGGTGGCTTCCAGTTGGCGTATGACGTCAAGAGGCGAACCGGACAGCCCGCCATTGGCCGACAACACCGGAATATCGTCATTCGAAATCGTGAACGACAGACGGATGCGGTCGGTCAGATTATGATCGAGCTTGCCGGTATCGGTGCGCGGATCCAGTATCGCGACTCCGTTGTTGATGTAGTTTTGAAAAACCCCTTCAGCCGAATAATTCGGGAGCGGGAAATAGGTCTTCAGCAACAGCGCTGCATTGGCATTAATGCGGTTGGATGGAATGAAATTGTTCACGAACGGCTGTTTGTTTACAGGATCGAGAATGGAGACCTTTAGCCGGGCAGCTTCGGCCGAGAAGTCACCGGTCCGCATGGCCAGTGTGGGAACCGCCAGCAATGCTACTGCCGGAGTGCGGCGCTTCCGCCAGTCCTCGCTATAAAAGAAGAACGTCTTGTTTCTGCCGTTGTATTTCGGCAGGATGACGGGCCCGCCGAATGTAAATCCGAATTGATTCTGCTTGACCGGTGTTTTGGTGGCCTGGAAGAAGTTACGCGCGTCGAGTTTGTCGTTGCGCAAGTATTCGTACAACGTGCCGTGGAAGGTATTGGTGCCGCTGCGCGTGACAGCGTTGATGACGGAACCGCCGGCAGTTCCATAGCGGGCGCTATAGTTGGACGTTTGCACCTGCACTTCCTCCAGCGTTTCGATCACGGGGACGTGCGTATTGGCTTCGCCGTTGCCGAAGTTGATGTTGAAGGCTCCGTCCACGAACCAACCGGAAGCCTTGTTATTCAGCCCATTGATCGAGACAGGCGATCCGACCTGGCTCAGCCCCGCACCGGATAGCTCGTCACTGCTGGAGCTATAGACGGCACCCGGCATCAGCATCGCAAGGCGGGCATAATGGCGGCCGTTCAAAACCGCGGTTGCGATCTGCTCACGCGTAATCACGGCGGATACTGTGCCGTTGGACGTCTGGACCTCCATCGGGCTGGCTTTCACCGTGACGGTTTCCGTGAGATTGCCGACTTCCAAAGCGATGTCGTGCCGGACGCGCCCGGCAATATCAAGCTGGATGCCCTGGATCGAAAACGATTTGAAACCCGGCGCATTGAGCTCGATTCGATACACGCCTACGGGCAGATTCTCCGCTCGAAAATAGCCGGCTGAATTGGTAGTGAGGTCGGTGTGGACCCGAGTCGCTCCATTGATCACTCGCACCGCCACGTTAGGCATGGCGGCTTGCGAGGTATCGGTTACGGTGCCTTCGATAGATCCGGTGGTTTGCGCGTAAGCGCATTGCGGAGCGAAAGAAATCAACAATAGAGCAGATAAAGCGAGACGCTTACGGGCGACAACGATGTCTGACATGGAGCCTCCTGAGACGGGAATTCTATGCATCCTAGCACAGCGGGGCTGGAATGACGCTGAGGCAGGCCTCCCTAATCCTGCTTTTGTGTATACCTGGCAACGGCGCACAATGTACAATGGCGTGACACAATGAGCATTTCAAAGCTGATCGACATCGTTCATTCTCACACGCACGGTTCCTGGAGCGATCGGAACAGAGAAGCTTTCGCGGCGCTCTTCGGGAGTGCCGAGGGGCGTTACCCTAAGGCGGCCGCCAAGGTGGCCACAGTGCGCGCTCCTGAGATGAGCCAGGATTCCGGAGTCCCTTTCGCTGCTTACATCCACCCCTCAAATCCGAATTCAGGACCTTACAGCGGGCTATCGTTTGTCCTGTTTCCAGTAGCTGAACAGCCCTGTCTGTTTGGAATGGTGGTCGGAACTCAGGGCCTGTCCCCCGATGAGGCAATTACGTGATACTCCAGGGACCACCCGGAACCGGCAAAACCATGATGGCGGTAGATCTTCTGCGAGAAGAGTATCAGGGCGTGGGACGGAGTATTCAGTTTCATCCGAACACGAGTTATGAGAACGTCATAGGTGGCCTGGCACCGGCGTTGTCGGGCGGCGATTTGGGAATGCGATTCGCCCCAACGGCAGGTCTTTTAATGGAAGCGGCGAGTGAAGCTCTCAAAGATCCATCTCGAGATTATCTTCTGCATATAGACGAGATCAACCGTGCGGACCTCGGCAAAATTCTCGGAGAAGCAATTTTTCTGCTGGAAGCACGAGTAACCGCCGAGCGAAGAATTCATCTGCCTTATGATTTCGGGCACCCTTTTCATCGAACGTTGTTCCTCCCGAACAATTTGCACATTCTGGGGACTATGAACAGTGCGGATCGGAGTATTGCCATTCTCGACGCTGCCATCCGAAGACGCTTCGCGTTCGTTTCCTTGTGGCCGCGAATGAGCGTCGTCGAGCAGTATGGATGCAAAATGATGCAGGCAGCCTTTAAGGACCTTTTGTCGATCTTCATTGAACATGCAACGGAAGACGCCTTTTCGCTAGTGCCAGGTCATTCTTATTTCCTGGAAGCAGATGACCAGGCAGCCAAAGAAAGTCTGAAGGTCAATTTGGCACCGCTACTAGAGGAGTACCTGGCTCAAGGCTATGTCAGTGGTTT
>JBBSHP010000923.1:0-2684 GCA_038232555.1 Bryobacterales bacterium | reverse complement strand
GGGCCTGAACAACAAAGCCAAAGTCACTATGAGAAAATCCTACGGCTTCCGGACCTTCCGCTGCCTCGAACTCGCTCTCTATCACTCACTTGGCAAGCTCCCAGAGCCCGAATCAACCCACGAGTTTTTCTGACGAACCTCGAAAAGAAGGGCGATGGGCTGGGCATCCGGTTTTCTCACACGCCCGCGCTCGCGGGCAAACTGGAGCATTGGCAGCAGGACACCTTTGTGGCGCACTGGAACGACCGCACCTTGCTCGCCGACGCCTACATCACCTTCGCGCTCAATCCCGACGGAACCATCGAGGGCGCAAGGATGAAAGCCGTCTCTCCGCTCACCGACTTCAGCTTCGATTCTCATGACCTTGTCCTGAAGCCCGCGGCGAAGGATGCGGTGCCATATTGAGTTCCTCACGCGCGAGGCCTTTACCGAACAGTTCCAGCACGATGGCTAATTAGGAAAACTGCGCCGACCCCGAACAGTCGTACTCGGGTTTGTCGAGTTCGTCACATCGCGGAGCATGCGCGACTTAGGGCTTTTGCTTCTTGGCCGCTTTCGACTTGTCGGGTTGTGTCGCGCCGCGGTCAGGCGGGAAGAAAGCTGCGCAGTGTCGAAAAAAACGATTTGACGAAGTCCACTCCCGCTGCCGTGGCGGCTTGATCGTTGCCCTCGAACACCGGGACCTCGACCCGCACCAGAGCCGTGTCCGTACGATTGTAGCGGAGCGCGTCGGAGACGACGTAAACTTTGGCTGAGTACTCGCTCGCAACCACGCGGTCGCGGGACTGGTACCAATACAGGACCATGCTCTTCTGCTCGCCACGCTGCACAATGTAGCGGTTCACGGTTACCGTCCTGGAGTCCGGGAGAGTGATGGGGATCGTGTCGCTTACTGTCCAGATCCAACCCGATCCCGGCAGGCAATTCTTGGGTGAATGGGGCGCCTGGCCGGCTCTCTGGGACTTGAAGAAGGCCACAAACAGGCTGGCAACCGGAGCATTCGGCTTGGCGTACCAGCGCGTGACGTAGTCGTCGGCTTGCAACACGTCCTGGATCTCTTTTTCCATCACGCCTTGCTTGACCATGTTCCAATCGCCGAAACGGAGTGGAAGCTGATCCAGTGGACGATGTGGAGGGGCCAGTTCCCCGCGGGAGAAGCCATAGAAGACGGCCGCCTGCGTCAGCAGCAGGACCGAGAGAATCAGGGCTGCGCGGCTTACTGCGCGGGGCGAATCAGGCCGGTTTGGCATAGAATTTGTGATAGATCATGTTCAGCAATTTATGGAATGTGACAAGCAAGACGAGTGCGATCAGGAACAGTACCCAACCCTCCAGCATGTGAAAGAAGCCTTGCGCCAGGTCAGTACGGACCTCGCTCAGAATTCCCGTGATGGAAACCCGGGCGGAATTGGCGGCGATAGCGATCGGAATGGTAGCCGCTAAGAGCGCCCAGCGCATCCAGACCTTGGCATCGAAGAAATAGGCGTAAATCAACGAAAGGAACGATAACGAAAGCAGCGAACGAATGCCACTACAGGCTTCGGCTACGGAGAGTGTTTGGCTGGCCAACTCCAATACATTCCCATCCCGCAAGACCGGGATGCCCACTACTCCGAGAATACTTTCCGCCACCCGGGACGCGAACATCTGCAGGGGCAGGGTGATGCGCGCATAGACGATAACAGGGATGGGGATCATGAACAGCAGAAGCGAGAGAGGAAAAGCCAGCGCCTTGAGGATCTCAGTCCCTAGCAGGAACCAGATTGCGCCCACTAAAGTAATCAGAAAAGAGGTGCGGGCCAGGAACAGTTCCGCGCCGAGCGTACCCAACATCATCTGCACGGCTCCCCAGAGGATCAAGACCAAGCCCCAGTAGTTCGGCTCCGGTTTGAGCGTAGCGAGCATGGCGCGACGCTGCCACACGATGTACCCAGCGACCAGGGGCACGAAAAAACCGTGGCCCATATCCTCATCGGCCGCCCAATTCCGGGCCAGGCGGAGCAGGATGGGCGCGTAACAGACGATTAGCAGCCCTCCAAACCAGAGCAACTGCTTCCACGGCAGCCGTGCCTCGGGGCTTACCGCTGCGCCTGATTCAGGCATACTACGGACGGAAGTTGCCATGAGTGACTTTGCTTAGTTAAACACAACCAGCTAACACGAAACAATAGCGCAATCAGTCTAGTCCGCTCAAAATACCCGGTCTAGAATAAGGATGTGGCCGCCTATCGTTTTATTATCTATTTTATTTTAGCACTCGATTTGGTGGCCTTAACGCCGATTTTTCCGCTCAAAGACATTCGAGCAGGCCAACGCGGGACGGGTAAGACCGTATTCTCCGGTAACAAGATTGAGGACTTTCAGGTGGAAATCCTGGGTGTGCTGGAGAACATGGGCCCGAAGCAGTCAGTGATTCTGGCGAGGCTCTCGGGTGGTCCGCTGGCACAGACCGGGGTGCTGCAAGGGATGAGCGGCAGCCCGGTGTACATCGATGGCCGGCTGGTGGGTGCGGTGGCTCTGGCGTTCACATTTGCAAAAGAGCCCATCGCGGGTATTCGTCCCATCGAGGATATGCTGCCGCTGGGGGCTCCCGTTCCTAAGGATGCGCACCCGACCGCTGGCGTGGTCCGCCTACCCAGTCCGATCCGGACGATCGCAACCGGCGGGTGGGGCGGAACAGGCGC
>JBBSHP010000922.1:0-2687 GCA_038232555.1 Bryobacterales bacterium | reverse complement strand
CGAGGTTTGGCGGCGCGGCAGTGTGGTGGGCTCCTGGCTGCTGGACTTGATTTCGATGGCTCTGGCGGAGGACCCGGCGCTGGCGGCGTATACGGGGTTTGTGCACGATTCGGGGGAGGGCCGCTGGACGGTAATGGCCGCGCTCGAAGAGGCCGTACCGGCAGACGTGCTGACCGCGTCGCTCTACACGCGCTTCCGATCCAGGCAGGAGCACACGTTCGCAGAGAAGGTACTCTCGGGGATGCGCAACAAGTTTGGCGGCCACGTAGAGCGACCTGCCGGGGGGTAGCGTCTACAGGTTTCGTTTCAGAAACGAGCAGATATGATAGCCGTCCAGGAACTTGAACGGCGCCTCGCCCATGGTGTAGTGGCCGCAGGGGAGCACCACGACCTTATGGTCGATCTTGTATTCGCGCATGCGGCCGATGATGTCGCGGGAAAACTCAGGCAGGAAAGTGGTGTCGTAGGTGGTGTAAATAAATAGAGAGCGGTCTTTTTTAAGCGCCAGCTTATCAAGATAGTTGACCGGACTGATGGCCATCCAGGCCTCGCGCAGAATGTCCGCATCGATATGTTGCTCGAGCCCCTGCCGGATGTGCTGGGTGGAAAGCCCGGTCCAGACCACGTCGCCAAAGTAAGTGGAGCAATGGTTGAACACGTTGACTTTGATGCGGGAGTCGTGGGCACTGGCCAAACATGCGTAGCAGGATCCCAGGCTGGTTCCGACGATTCCAAGTCGGCTGTATCCCTGGGATTCCAACCAGTCATAACAGCTGCGAACGTCGATGACGGCCTGACGGGTGGCGTCAATGGTGCGGCCGATGTTCGAGGAGACCGCGTAGTCCGCTCGCTGGAGTTCCGCGGGCATGCGGAAGTCATGGTAAGGCAGGCTGATGCGAAGCGCTGAAATTCCCAGACGGCTCAAACCACGGCAGAGCGCATTGTGCCCATCCTTGGGAGCATTCCAGTGCGGCAGCAGGACCACGGCGCGATCGGGGTGGCCCTTGGCGGGAAACCACTGCGCGTGGACCAAGTTGTTCTCGGGATAAGGGGTGTGGACGGGCGAGGTGAATCGCAGGATTGCGTCGTCGAGCTTGAAATCCGACGGCGGCAAATAACTGAAGAAGGCGTCGCTGTCGGCAATGGCCAGTCGATTGAGTTGTTGCAGGTATTCATGAGCGGTATGCCCGTTTTGTGGCAGTTTCCGGGCGTTGGGCCAGTTCCTGGTCCACTCCAGGCCCCATTCGAAGGGCCTGACAACACGATTGGTGGACCGGAAACATAGCGCTTCTTCCCATTTACTGATCTTGCGCTCATACCATTTCTTCATTCCCTGTCTACTAGGATAGCTGCCCGGGCAGCAGGATGAACGCGGAGGGGGGAGGATGAAGCGGAGGCGGGAGGGATGAAGCGGAGGCGGAAGGGTGAACGCGGAGGCGGCAGGATCACAGGCCAGATGGGAGGATGAAGGCCCGGGGGGCGGAAGTTATACTGAGGCAGATTCATGAATCGTACGCTCCCGAAGTTGCTGACGGGCATTGTTCCGCCCCTGATTACTCCGCTGACCGACCGGGGCAGTTTGGACGAAGCGGGTTTTGCGCGTTTGATCGCGCATGTGATCGGAGGTGGCGTGCATGGCCTGTTCATTCTGGGCAGCACTGGTGAGGCGCCCAGTCTGGACGCCGGTTTACGCCGGACTGTGATCGACCACGGCTGCGCGATGGCAGGCGGACGCGTGCCGGTGCTGGTGGGAGTGTCAGATACTTGCCTGCGCGAATCTATTGCTCTGGCGGAGCATGCCGGTAAAGCTGGAGCATCAGCGGTAGTGCTGTGCCCGCCGTACTATTTTCCGCTTGATCAGAAGGATCTATTGCGGTTCTTCCAGCTCTTTGCCGAGGCTGTCAGCTTACCGGTGTTCGTGTACAACATCCCGAAATTTGCGCGGACCACAATCTCGCCCGAAGTGGTGCAGCGCCTGGCTGAAATTCCCAACATCGCGGGTCTAAAAGACAGCAGTGGAGACTTAGGCTACCTGCGCCGCGTGCGGGATCTTACTGCGGACCGGCCAGATTTCTCGCTATTTGCCGGCATCGAGGAAATCATCCTCGATGCCATGCAAGCCGGAGTGGATGGGGCGGTGTGCGGCGGAGCCAATCTCTTTCCCGAGTTGCACGTCCGCCTCTTTGAGGCCTGTCGCGCGCACAGGCTATCAGAAGCGAAGTTGCTGCAGGAACTGGTAATCCGGATCAGCAATGCGGTTTACAGCATCGGCTCCGACACCTCCAGTTACCTTCGTGGACTTAAGAGCATGCTCTCTTTACTAAATCTTTGCAATGACGCGACAGCACAGCCGGTGCGGCCTTTTTCGCCGGAAGAGAAGGCAGAACTGCGTAGCCGGGTGGATGAATTGCTACCCTTTATCGAACAAAGCGGCGTAACGGAAGCGCTGCGATACATTAGTCGGTAGATGCTTCTCGCACGCGCCGGCGCCGCTATCGGGATCTGCGGACTCACGATATTCGGGGCGGCCCGACCACCGAAAACGCCCGCCAAAAACAGGCCGGTTGCCAGGGCGGCAGCTACTCCCAAACCAACTGTGGCGGCGGAAGCGGATGCGATCGTGCAGCGCTGGCTGAATGGCATGAGCCTGCATGACAAGGTGGCCCAGCTTGTGATGATGCCGTGTT
>JBBSHP010000921.1:0-2693 GCA_038232555.1 Bryobacterales bacterium | reverse complement strand
TACCTTCAGCGACTCAAGGCCGGGAGCCACACCGGCCAACACCGCAGTCAAAATCGTTATGCCGGCCAGCCACACGAAAGAAAGCCAATCGGGTGCCATCGAATAATTCGGCGCAGTTCCCGTAAATTGCGTGTACCACTTCAAAGGCAGCCACGTTGTGATCCACGCTCCCAAAGCACCAGCCGTGACGGCCAGCAGCATGGACTCGGCCAGCAGCATGCGCAGGAGACGCATATGGCTGGCTCCCAGCGATAGCCGCGTCTGCGTGCCCCGGCACGCGAGAGCAGCAGCAGTGCGACGTTCACACAAATTCCGCCGAGTACAAGCAGTGACGCACCGATGATGAACGAGAAGGCGAAGCGCTGTCGCGAATCACTCCGGGCGATAGTCGATCCGTTTGTTACGTTTATTCGCGTGACCCGCCCGGGGTGGAGGCGGTCCTGCCTCGCTGATCCCACCTGCAGCGCAGCCTGCAACTCGGCGCGGCTATGTCCGGGTTTCAAGCGGCCCTCGATCCTAAGCCACGTCTCCTCGCGCGTGCGAGCAGATCCCGGCAGGAGCAAGCGCTGCGCGGTATAAGGGATCAGCACTCCGCCACCTCGGTGGGCGCCGGCAAAACTGGCTGGGACCACTCCGGTTATCGTGAACGGCTGGCGGCCGAGATAGGCTACCTTGCCCACAACGGCGGGGTCCGCATCGAAGTGCTCGCGCCAGATTCGCTCGCTCAGTACCACCATCGCCGCGTCTCCACGGTCAGCGCAATCGGCCGGCTGAAATGCGCGGCCGAGCAGCGGACGCTCAAGAGTATATACGGCGAAGTAGTTGCACGCGACCATCCGAGGCGTGATTGGGATGGAACTGGTGCCGCCGAGCCAGATAGAAGCCGAGTCGGCCGCGACGGTCAGGTTTGCCAGCGCGGCTGCTGCACCGTTCAGCGCATCAAAATCGTTAAGCGAAACCCGACCCGCCTCATTGCGGGTTTCTGCGTTGATACTGTACGTTGCATCGACCGTCAGGAAACTCTCCGGCTGTGGAACATGCGCCCGAAATGCCTCGGCGTTGAGAAAAGTGAAGACCGAAGAATCAAACCCGAGCCCGAACGTAAGCATCACGATGACACTGCCGGCAAGGAGCGGGGCGCGCGCGAGTTGCCGTACCCCGTAGCGAAGATCCATATAAAGGTCGGCCGCCCACATGAGAGCCATAATAACCCAACCCATTCAGAGCACTTATCAGAAGCACTTAAGTGTTGTCCGAAGTGCGAACCTCTTCCACTCCCAATACCGTCACGGGAGCGAGCGCTACGTGCCGCCTGCTCAGAACCGACGTCCCCGGCCGTTTAGTGCACTGTGCGATCAGCTTGCGGCCTGACCGTTCGTCGGCCCCCGCATCTCCGCCGCAAAGCTGAAAAGGGTTTTTACAGTCACAGATCCTGAAAATAATTCTTACTCCTACGCCGCCATGGCGTTACACCGAATTCCATCAACCCGCCCGAGCCGTTTTCGCCCTCTCACCTGCTACAGTCGAATCGCAATGACAACCTCAGCGCAAGTCGCCGCGAACCATTCGAACTCGCAGCTCAGCACCGGGCCGCGCACTGAATTGGGCAAGGCCGTTGCCAGCCACCAAAGTGAATTCAACAGCCTGCTCGATCGGTATCGTCAACAGTTCGCAGTCAAGGGCGAGCACGAATCTTTTCTAGTCGAGCAGATGGCCCGCTCGCGCTGGAAACTGGCCCGCATCCAGCGCCTGGAAACAGCCGCCTTCGAGAGGGCTTCGGAAGCCGGATCGGCGCAGGACTGGAATGCACTGGCCACCCTGCAGCGGTACGCCGCCGCAGCCGAACGGTCGTACTATAAGGCTCACCGGGGCCTGCAGCAGAGCCGTGACGACGACCCCACCGTCGAGCACACACAAGCCGCCCCATCCAACATTGCCGAGATCCGCCCCGCACGCACACCTGCGAAGTTGGCTTTGTTTCGCAATTCGGAAGCGGAGCTTCCTGCGCGTCGCGCGGCCTGACTATTCGCAGCACACGGGTAGCTTCCTCGGTCAGTCCGCCGGGATCGCGAACTTGTCCCCCGTGTCCGCCACCCACTGCTTCAACCGGCTGATCGCCTTCAACCGTTCCGCGCGATACTTATTATTCTGCGCGAGATTGGCTTCTTCGTACGGATCTTCATTTAAGTTGAACTGCAGCCACGATCGGTTTTCGAAGCAGACATACTTCCAGCCGTCACGCGTCACCAGTCCGCGATAAGGCGTATTGATGCTGTCCGCGTGACCGGTCGGGATGACGTTTTGCAGGTAAGCGGAATCGGGCTCGGGCCCCGCCGCCGGCTTCAGCGTGCGATGGTGCGAGAGGTCTGTCCCCACCATCCAGTCGGGTTTTTTGATCCCGCACATTCCCAGGGTGGTGGGAGCAATGTCAACGTGGTTCGAAACCACCGGAACCCGCCCGTTTTTTTGTGTGTATCGCGGAATGCCGCCCGAGATGGTGAAAGGAGTTCGGATGGATTCTTCGAAAGGGCACGTCTTATGAAACATCCCGTGTGATCCATGCATGTCTCCGTGGTCCGCGAAAAAGAAAACGTGCGTGTCTTCCAGCAGTCCGGTATCGGTTAGAGTTTGGATCACTCGGCCATAGTTCCAGTCCAGGTTCTCGATCATGGCGTAGTAGCCCGCCAGGTCGC
>JBBSHP010000920.1:0-2693 GCA_038232555.1 Bryobacterales bacterium | reverse complement strand
GCGGGGGTCCAGCACGCGGCGGGTTTCCGACTCATGGCGGTAGAGTGATCCGCCGTCGCGGTCGGACATGCTTGAAATGAACGTGGGGCGTTCATGCACGCCGTGGTTGGCGAAGATAGTGTACGCTCCTGCAACTTCGAGCGGCGTCACGGCATAAGCGCCGAGAGCGACCGAAGGAGTAGGTTGGATATTTTCGTTCATACCCGCACGCTTCGCAAGCGACACCACTGCGTCATACCCGACCATTTGGCCCACTCGCACGGCAGCCACATTCATGGATTTCGCGAGCGCCTGGCGAAACGTGACCTGACCGTGGAAGTGGTGTTCAAAATTGTCCGGAGCGTAGGTCTGATTCTCATATTGGAAAGTGGTGGGTGCATCCAGAACGGTGGAGCTTGGAGTAAAAACCTTGGGAGCGTTCTCCACCCCCGTGTTCAAAGCGGCCGCATACACAAAAGGCTTGAATACCGAACCGGGAGGACGTTTCGCGAGGGCGCGGTTTAATTGGCTGGTGGAGTAATCCCGGCCGCCTGACAATGCCTTGATTTCGCCAGTGCGCGGGTCAAGAACGATGATGGCGGCTTGCGCTTTCAGCTCCGGCCCGGCCCGTTTCTTGCCGCGTTGGCGTCGTTTCAACTCCAGGTCTACCTTCAGCATCCCGTCGCGCAGCGCGGTCTCAGCCGCTCGTTGCAGACGGAGATCCAGCGAAGTAAACACGTTTGCCGAGCCGTGCGCCTCGTGGTTCTCAAGACGGCGCTGCACTTCCTCGCTGGCGAGATCGAGGTAATACTGTGCCTCCGAAAATTCGACCTTTCCGAGAGCCAGACCCAACGGAGCCGCGGTCGCGTCCGCGTAACCTTCATCGCTAAGAAACTTGTTGTCGTGCATCAGCCGGAGCACGATGTTACGCCGGTCCAGCGCGCGTTCGGGATAACGACTCGGGTTAAAGTAGCTCGGCCTTTGGATCAGCCCCGCCAGCATGGCCGCTTCCGATTCATTGAGCTTGCGTACATCTTTATTGAAGAAAGCATGAGCCGCTTCCCCAAACCCGTTTATGCTGAACGTTCCGCGACCGCCCAGGTAGACCTGATTGCAGTAATATTCGAAAATCTTTTCCTTCGAAAGCCGGTGCTCCAGATGGATTGTAATCAGCAGCTCGGCCGCTTTACGCTTCCAGTGTTTATCTCGAGCCAGCCACAGATTCCGGGCGAGCTGCATGGTGATGGTGGAAGCGCCCTGGTCTTTGCGCTTCTCTTTTAGATCCACATAGACAGCTTTAGCAATGCGAAATGGATCGAAGCCGGCATGCTGAAAGAAGCGCTTATCCTCCGCTGAGGTGATCGCTTTAACCAGCACCGGGGGCAGATCGGAAAACTGGATCATGGTCCGCTTTTCACGGCCCTCGTCGGAAATGTTCGTGATCAGTTGCGGGCCCAGGTCGAATTGCGATAACGAAGTCTTACCCGAAGCGTCCGCAATTCTCGTTACAGCGTCTTTGCTGAGGTCGATTCGCAAAGGAGCCGAGTAGCTCGCATTCCGGGACGGATAAACCAACAGGCCCGAACCGGTCACTTGATAGCTGCCTGGTTCCGCCTGGTTGTTCGACTCCTTGTAACCGCAGCGCTTCAACGATGCGACCAGCTGGTCGGACTTCATTGGATCGCCGGGCGAAATTACTTCCGGAGCTGCATAGAAGCTGTAGGTCCCCGCGAAAGGACCTCGGGCGAGTTGTTCGTCAACACGCTTGGAGATTTTCCAATACGGGACAGAGACCAACGCAGCGGCCAGGAGCAGAACTACGGCTAGGGATATTAAGCCGTAACGCAGAAAGCGAATCATATTTGAATTGGATGGCTGCACGCCGACATCCAATGCAAGATTACTTGTAATTAACGGCTTAGGTGGCGAAGATCCCGTGAAACGCGAGCTGTTGGTCGTTTTTACATTTCTGCGATGCTCGATGTGGCAACCTCGGAGGCTCTGCTGAATCTTCCAAGTCCTTGCACGGAAACTAGTTACCGCACCTCAGATAGTTTGAATTCCGATTTGGAACACTACCTGCTTTAATGTTTTGCGAGGAGACTTACAATGCTACATTACGCGCTAGTGTTTCTGGTGATTGCGATTGTCGCTGCGTTCTTAGGCTTTGGCGGAATCGCGGGTGCATTTGTGGGGGTCGCGAAGATTCTGTTCTTCCTGTTCCTCATCGCTTTTGTAGTCAGTCTGGTGATGAACGTCGCTCGCCGAGCCTGAAGACAACGGCGCAACGAAGGGAGCCAGGCTTGCGGCCGACGCTCCCTTCATCCTTCCTTAAAAGCTGATCAGGTCCGTTCGCGTCCGGCCCCCTTCGGTCACTCGCGCTAAGGCGCAGACCGTTCCATCCTTCGCAATCGCGAGGCTGTTCACGTACTCCGGGCGTTGTCCGTTCTCCAAAAGAACCGGTCCGTGATCGGTATACTTCCCGGTCGGAATATGCCAGGTGACCAGATGTAGATTCTCTACCCCTTTCGCTTCGCCCTTAGCTGTACTGGATTTCCCGGCCAGACGAGAGCCGTTTTCGAAAACCGGTCCGCCCGTCAGATAATGCAACGTTTCCCGATCGGGGCCCAGTTTAAAGCCGAGGTAGCCATAGCTGAACTGATCGAACATTCCGGTGCGCTTGGATGGAAGGGAGGTAATACGGTCCAGCACTT
>JBBSHP010000919.1:0-2697 GCA_038232555.1 Bryobacterales bacterium | reverse complement strand
GTTGGGCTACGTCCACCAGTCTGCCCGGCGTGGACCTCACTCCGTTGAGCGCTCCTCAAAAACAGAAAGCCCTGCAGATGTTGCGGGAACAGGCTTGCCCTTGCGGCTGCGGATTCAAGGTGGCCGAGTGCCGGATCAAAGACCCCGGCTGCGGTTACAGTAGCGGACTCGCTGCCATCGTGGCCAAGGGGCTTAAGGATGGAAAGTCCGTGGACGAGATCGCAAAGCTGGAGAGCGCCTCGCGCTGGGGACATGCGCCAGAGCCCCCCCAACTGCTGGAAGCTCCCGTGCAGATTTCGCTCGAGGGAGCGCCATCCCAAGGACCTAAGGAAGCCCGGATCACGCTGGTGGAGTTCTCGGACTTCGAGTGCCCCTATTGTTCCCAGGCGGCCAATGAGGTCCGGGCCGTGCTGCAGGCTTATCCAACACAGATGCGGCTGGTCTATAAGCAATTTCCGCTGGAGTCGCATCCGCATGCCAACCTGGCAGCGGTTGCGTCCCTGGCGGCGCTGAACCAGAATAAGTTCTGGCCCATGCACGATAAGTTGTTCGGGAACTATCGCAAGCTTTCACGCGAAAATATTCTCGCGTGGGCTCAGGAACTCGGGCTGGACATGCCCAGGTTTACAGCCGATCTGGTCTCGCCGAAGCTAAAGAGCGCCGTGCAAAAAGACGTCGCAGCCGGAGAAGAGGCCGGCGTAACGGGAACTCCCTCCTTCTATATCAACGGCAAGCATTACAACGGCGCATTTTCCCTTGCGGCGTTGAAACCCATCTTTGATGCGGAGTTAGGCACCACCAAAGCACCGTCCAGCGCTAAATAATCGCTATTGCACCGGCCGGATAATCATCGTGGGCGCTTTGCATTCCCCGGCGCTGGCCGAGCAGGCACGCGGCGAGAAGTTCTTGCTGAAACAGATGCGGGCTTCCTGCAAAGCGCCGTTCTGGCATGACGCTTGGAACGCCGCCTTCGGGAACGTTGGATTGGCTGCGGCGAATTTCGCGTCGATATCGCCGGGGCTCAATTCGAATTGCTGCGCCGGTGCCACAAACTCATTGGGAAGTTTCACGGAATCGCGCACTTTCCTGACCGCAGCGAAATAATCGGCTGCACTTAAGCCGCTGCACGTTCCGTGATTGGTCCACTCATGCTGGATCAAGCCTTCGGATGGCATATAGTTCAGCATCACTCGGACGAGATCTTGCGAAACGGGGCTCGCCGGTCCACAGTGTTCGGGCCCACGGCTCTGCTCATTCTGCGGCCACAGCCCATGGACGACAAAGTTCACATGCCGGCCTTTCCCACACTCGCGCGGGTCCTTCGGGCCGTTTGGCAATGCGCAGAAATCCGGCGCCCACGAGAGCGCCAGCAGATAGTAATCGAAGGTGCCAGATGAGGCGCTTTCCCGTTCAGGCTCGCGGTCGCGGTCGCGATGACGTTTTCGTGACCTGGCATCGGCTGCGCTCACGCACAAGCACACCATCAGCGCAACGGACCACCAAGGGCGCAAACTCCGCAGCATAGGTTGAGTCATTAACGGCTATCTTACCGTAATGGATGGTCAGCGACCCGCGGAACCTCCGCGGGATAATCGGAACTCATGAGCAATTTAGCGGCATGTCCCAACCGCTGGGACCCTGAGAAGCTGGAATGTAAGGCGATTATTGAAACGCCCAAAGGCCAGCGCAACAAGTTTGACTATGAACCCGAATACAGAACCTTTGCTTTGGGCGGTCCTTTACCGGAGGGTCTTGCCTTTCCCTTCGACTTCGGTTTCATACCGTCGACATTAGGCGCGGATGGAGATCCGCTTGACATTATGGTCCTGATGGATGTCCCCACCCATGTCGGATGTTTACTCGATGTCCGCATCATCGGCGTGATCGAGGCCGAACAGAAGGAACAGGGAACGTGGTTCACCAACGATCGCCTGATCGGCGTAGCGGTACATTCCTATGCTTACGCGGACGTCAAATCCCTGGATGAGGTGAGCAAATCTTTGCTTGACCAGGTAGAGGAGTTTTTCGTGCACTTCAACAAAGCAAAGGGAAAGAATTCAAGGTGAAGGCCCGTCAAGGACCGAAACGGGCGGCCGCCCTCCTGGAGAAGGGAATCAAAGCAGCCGCCGGCAGAAACAAGTAACCCTACAACAGCGTTAACGGGTCCACGTCAATAATCAGCGATGTCGCGCTCCAGCGTTTCTCGATCGCGAATCGGCGCAAGCCCTGCAAGGTCTCATTGAGCTTGACGCGGCTGGCTGCTTTGATCAGTAGCTGGTACCGAAACTCGTTTTTCAATCTTGCCACGGGAGCCTCCGCTGGGCCCAGCAGTTTCAAACCCTCCGGCGTAGGACTGAGCAGGTGTCCCAACTCTCCCGACATCGCTAATGCATCTTCCTGTTTCTCACTGCGGACCAATACATTCGCCAGAGCGCAAAAAGGGGGATAGCGCATGAGTCTACGGAACTGGATCTCTTTTTCGTAGAAGCCCTGATAATCCTGGTGTGAGGCGAATTTCACCGCGTAGTGGTCGGGATTGATGGTCTGGATCAGCACGATCCCGGGTAAATGACCCCGCCCTGCCCGCCCCGCAGCCTGGGTCAGAAGCTGAAAAGTTCGCTCCGCGGCGCGGAAATCCGGCATGCCGAGACCCACGTCGGCCGAAACGATTCCGACTAGAGTCACGTTCGGAATATC
>JBBSHP010000918.1:0-2703 GCA_038232555.1 Bryobacterales bacterium | reverse complement strand
GTTCGAAATTTCGGATCAAGCGGCCAGTACAGCATTCCAAAGTTCCGGCATTGTGGCTGAGCGGCCACCCAACTTGCCGGTCTTAAACTGATGCTTCTGAATCTTCTGCACAAGTTCGATGCCGCTGATCGTCACTGCCGCGTGATCGAACCGTTTGAATCCGAGCATCGGTTGGTCCGCTGTTTGATGCACCGATGGTCTTGCTCAATCCTATTGTTGAGGTATTTGCTCGACCGCACTCGGACCCGCCGCGGCAACCTGCCTTCCGCTTTCAGTTCTCGCACGGCACGATGGGATGCGGCGTAGGCATCCAGAGTGATCACGCGTGGCGGGCCAACACTCTTCATCGCTTGGCGGAAGAAGTGTTTCGCAGCATTCACATCCCGCGTCTCGCTGAGATAAAAATCGACCGTTCGCCCGACTTTATCCACGGCCCGGTACAGATAGGTCCACCGGCCCTTCACCCTTATATACGTCTCGTCACATCGCCACGAACCGCCAACCGCGCGCGCATACCGGCTCCAGCGCTTCTCGAATTCCGGCACGTAGCGCTGCACCCAACGCAGAATCGTCGTGTGAACCAGCACGGCTCCGCGCTCCGCCATCATTTCTACGAGGTCACGTGTGCTCAGCTTGTACCGCGAATAACATCGAACCCACAAAACGATGATTTCTTGATCGAACTGCCGACCCTTGAACAGACGTCAACGTGCCGCTGAAGTCATTCCCGTGATTATCCGACACTCCGCGAGTTTGCACCAGAGCCATTGAGGGCAAGGAGCCTGGAGAGAAATACACAACCGGCGAGCATGGTTCCGTGGCCCTGACCGAAGAAGGCGTGCACAAGGTGGAGAAGCTGCTCAACATGGGCAATCTCTACGACCCCGCCAACATCGAGGCCAATCACTACGTCGAGCAGGAGGGTGAGAGCATTTCCAGCTGAACCGGAACAGTGCCTGCACTGTGCCGTTGAATTACTGTCTGGTTTTTCGATCGCTTCCCAACACCGAGACGGTTGCGTCGGGGATCGCGACCACGTCTACGCCAAATGATGCGTCCAGCGAGGGCAGTCCTTCGAACGGAAGCAGCGTGCTGGCTGGAGGTTTGCTGCTGTTATAGAAGCCGGACCGGACTGCCCGGACGCGGTCGCCCATGGCTCCTGAAGTGAGATACACGTTCGACATGGCGACGCTATCGAACCGCGCGTTCAGCGCAGCAAGCGCTTTGCGAAGCCGTTCGAAGGCCAGTTTGACATCACTCTCCTGTTTGCCGAACCCGAGTTGCGTGCTGGTGAAAACCAGCCTTGGCGTGGTTACCAGGACGATCTGCGAATAGTTGGGGGAAGGGTCCAGCCCAGGCGGATTCAGGAAACTGAGCGGCGCGCCGGATGACGATCTCAGTCGCGCTACGGCCTCGCATTCGGCTGCGGGACTTACGGGTTCGCGCTGCATCTGAACAAAATTGAGGGCAGCTCCGGGGAAAACTGTTCCCATCGCATTGCGGGCCGTGCGGCTCTCTTCAATCGAGCTCAGGAAGCAGGTCACACGCAGCGTATCGGCGGGTCCCATCCCGGCCGCCTTCAGCGCACTCTCTATTTTCACCAGCGATTGCTCTACCGATGTGGCCGCCTGCCCGGAAATGAACGCCAGGCCTTTGGGGTTCACCTGTTTTTTGTCTTCGACGATGGCCTCGACGATTACCTGTGCTCCCTCCATCGGCAACGCACCTACCTGCACGACGCTCAGGGCCGGCAAGGCCAAGTGCTTCTCGGCGAAGATTTCACCCATGATTTCCTGCACCCGGCGCATGTCTCCCGAACCGGACACAAACGCACGCAGTTTAATTACGGGTAGATTGTGGTTGGAATGAATCAAGGAACGCAGCGCATCACGGGTCTGCTGAGAGAGCAGACCTTTCGCCGACATGGGCGAGGTTTGAAATATAAGACGGTCGGTGGGCCCGGTTACGGCAGAGGGAGCTTCCTTGGGTAACGGCAGCGTTTGGGTGAGGTCCTCATCGCCTTTTTTCTTTTTCTGTTTGGTGGAGACTTCCAGAGTCATGCCCTCCTCCGGAGCCGGCTTCTTTTTTTTCTTGGCCGGTAGTGGGATCGACAGGAACGAGAGCGCTAGCACGGAGCTAAGCAGTAAGAGCACAGACCGGGTGAGAAGACGACGAGGCACGGGGAGGTGAAAATCTGATTTTAGCAGGACTACGAGGAACTGTTACTAAGAACACGATCAGCCAGTTCGCCCATGCTGTCTATCAAGAGGTCGGGCGGATCTGTTTCAAATCCTTCGGGCTGAAATCCATAAGACACACCGCAGGCCCGGACTCGAGCATTGCGAGCTGTCCGCACGTCTACGGCGCTGTCGCCGACCATGCAGGCGCTTTCGCGAGGCAGTCCGCTTTCGGTGAGCAGCGTTTCGATGCCGATGGGATGCGGTTTCTTCTGCTCAAAACTGTTGCCACCGTATACCCGGAAAAAGTGATTGGTCAACCCCAACCCTCCCACAATGTGGTTGCTGATACGGACCGGCTTGTTGGTCAGAACAGCCATCGCAATTCCGCTGGTGCGCAGACGGTCCAGCGCGTCTTTCACACCCGTGTATAAAGAGGTGTTGTCCAGGCAATGTTGGCCGTAGTAACGGATGAAGAAATCCAAGGCGCGTTGGACGTCCTCAGCGCTGGCCTCGGCTCCCAGCG
>JBBSHP010000917.1:0-2712 GCA_038232555.1 Bryobacterales bacterium | reverse complement strand
TTTTATGAGCGGTATCGCAGAGTTCAAAGGCAAGATCACGGTTACGGCGAAGGAAAAGGGGACGGCGTTCCGAAAGACGTCACGCTCTGATCTGGATTGGATTTTTACGATTCAGACACAGCGTGTAGTGTCGAAAGACAATACTGTGGCCATTGGCGATCGCAGTCGGCAGATCGGATAGTCGCGTTTCCGGAACACGCTGGCCTGATGTACGGTGACGATTCACGAACACCTGGATGAGAAGTGTCAATCCGCTACGGACCGCATACTTTGGGCCGGTTCGATGCAGCTGGAAAACCGTTAATAGGTGGTGTCACAAAGAGGGATCGGGCGGGGTGAAGCGAATCGCGTGCGGCGCAAGGAATCTGATCTCCCCCTTTTCCGTTTTGCCCTTCCGCAGGCAAGCCGGGGCGGGCGGGTTCCCTCCACGCCGAAAGCACGCCGCGTGCCAGCCAAAAGCGCTGGCAACAAGAGCGGCTGCCGCCCCCTTGTGTATCCCCTGCGCGTATTCAGGATGTTTGGAACTGGTCAGTGAGGATCGACATACTAGCGACAGGGAAACTTTGAGCTTGTCGGGGCAAAATGATAAGGCCCTATTTGGACAAGCAGGAAAGAGGGCAGTGGGCCAACACTCCCAGCCTCACCCGTCCAGGGCGGACATTCTCTCGTTGGCAGCGCTTAGATTAAACCGGCTTGGTCCGGCAAGTCGCACCCCGGCCTTTCATGCAGTACCAGTAACAGTTCTGGTGGGCAATATACACGCGTCGAAAGGATTCTTGCAGAGTGGCGCCCAACTCAAAACGCGCATCGTCGTAAATGACTGGAGAGACCCGGTTCCTACATCCTGCTTCGGAAAAATCCACATTACTGGAAAACCGATCGGGATGGCCGTTCCCTACCGTATCTGGATTCGATCCGGCTCGATATCCAGCAGAATCGTGAAACGGAACTGCTTCGGTTTCGGCGGGGACAGCTTGATTTAATTTCTAAGATCGACCCCGAGCTTTTTGACCGGCTCTCTACCGAATCGCCCGAGGCCGTCGTGGATGCCGGCCCGTCGCTCGATTGGGAGATCGTACTGCTCAATCAGTCGTCCCACGCGCTTTTGCCCGAATATAAGAAGGCCTGGTTCCGCTCCACGGAATTCCGCCGCGCGATTTCAGAGGCGATCAATCGCGAAGACCTGTGCCGAATTGTCCACCGCGGCCAGGCGCGTCCAGCAGGAGGGCCGATTTCACCCGCAAACCGGTTTTGGCTAAACGCGGGAGTTCAGCCCCACGCTTATTCCGTTCCATCGGCTCTGCGCAGGCTGGAGGCAGCCGGCTTTCGCAAACAAGGCGAGGCTTTGGAGGACCGCGACGGGCACCAGGTCGAGTTCTCGATCGTGACCAACTCCGGGAACAAGCTGCACGAGCGAACCATGAGTCTGATCCAACAGGATCTGGCCAAATTGGGAATCCGGTTAAATGTAGTTGCCCTGGATTTTTCGTCGCTGATCGAGCGAATCAGCCGCACCTTCAACTATGAATCCTGCTTGATGGCGTTCACCAATATCGGTTTGGATCCCAATGAGCAAATGAACATCTGGCTTAGCTCGGCTGCCAATCATCAGTGGAATCCGAATCAAAAAACTCCCGCTACGGCGTGGGAGGCTGAGATAGACAAGCTGATGAATGCACAAAACTCCGCGATGGACATCCACCGTCGCAAAGCTGCGTTTGACCGTGTTCAGCAGATCGTTTCAGAGCAGGCACCTATTATCTACCTGGTGTACCCGAATGCGCTATCGGCAATTTCGCGGAGGGTGCAAAATGTACAGCCGGCCAGCCTGCGGCCGCAACTTGTGTGGAACGCCGACCGCCTCGCCATCCTGCCGCGATGAAGCCGCTGTTGCAGGTCCACCTCACGGCGGGTTACCCGGGTCGAGCCGAAGTACTGCGGGACGTGATCTTCGAGCTGGGCGAGGGAGAGATCCTGGGGTTGATGGGGGAGAGCGGATCTGGGAAGAGCACCCTGGCTCTCGCCGCTCCTGCGATTGCTTGAGCACAAAGGGGGAGCGGTGCGGGGTCGGGTCATCTTCGAAAAGCGCGATCTCCACCTTCTGAGTTCCGCTGAAATGCGCCGAATCCGTGGGAAGGAGATTGCGCTGGTACTGCAGAGTGCGGTCTCCTCCCTGAACCCGGCGCTGCGGATCGGAATACAACTTGTGGAAGCCTGGAAAGCGCACCAGCCCGGATCCGGCACGGATTGGAAACGGCGCGTGTTGGAGATTTTCGAGCGAGTGAGCCTGCCCACCGACGAAAAATTCCTGAGCCGCTATCCCCGCCAACTGAGCGTTGGCCAGGCGCAGCGCGTTTTGATCGGGATGGCCGTGTTGCACGGTCCTCGTTTGTTGATCGCCGATGAGCCCACCAGCGCGCTGGACGCCATCACTCAAGCCGAGGTGCTCGACTTATTAAGACAGCTCAATCGCGACTTGAACATGGCTGTCCTGTTCATTTCTCACGATTTATTGTCAATTGCATCACTGTGCAGCAGGGTCGCGATCCTCGAAAAAGGCGCGATTGTCGAGAGCGGCCCGACAGCGCGTATTTTCCGAAACCCCGCTTCACTCGTACACCCGGGCACTGCTGCGCGCGCTGCCTGGAGTATTTCGGCTTGAGAGCGCGGAAGTGGGCGTAGCTTAATCGAAACATTTTTTATGCACTATTC
>JBBSHP010000916.1:0-2713 GCA_038232555.1 Bryobacterales bacterium | reverse complement strand
CGAAGCTGCCCTCGAGAGTAACCAGACTGGGACCGCGGACCTACTCCGGCACCCCACCGCCCCTCGACCGTAAGGAGGCCGGTTGCTCCGCCGCATCGCAGTCCATTTCGTAAAGTAATTATTCCCGCGGCCCGATATAGCGTGTGAATTGAAGATTTCGGAGATCGCCCCGGAGCTGGCCGATGCAGCGGACGTTCTGAGTGACCAGCTTCGGGCGCATTTGCAGCACATGTCGGTGTTCCTGTTGCCTCATACGGACACCCTGGAGCGCCGTTTCCTTGCAAAGCTGGAGCGCTTGCGCTTTGGTCCGCGGGTCCGCGCGGCACTGGTGGCGCTCACGGCTGGCGCGGCAGCGCGGGTCTTGGCGAACGGTCTCTCGCCCCTGAAGTTTATTGAGCAGGTGGAGTATAACGGCCGCAGGCTGGCCAAGCTCAATATCACGCCCAGCAGCATCGTGGAAGCCCTGCAGGAGTATGAAAAGCTGTTGACTCCGCTCTTCAGCAAGTTGCCGGCAGCCGAGTTTGCGAATTTTCAGTGGGTCCGCGAGCAGTTGCATTTTTGCGTGATTCTCACTTTGAACAACGCCTATTACCAGGTGCGTGAATCGGAAACGCAGGCGTTCTACGAACTGTTTCGGGTCGAGTTGGAATCGCGCAATCTGGACGAACTGCTGGGGCGTTTTCTGCAAACCCTGGTGGGGGCCTCGCGGGCCGATGCGGGTCAGCTCTACCTCTTGGGAGACGATCGGCGTTCCTGGCTGCTGAAGGCCAGTGTTCCCGCGGCGCGAGTGCGACTCACCCCCGTGCCCCCGCCTGGTGCGATTCCCACTACCCGGGCATTCATTAACTTGCTGGAACGTCCCCGCCAGATCGACCCGGCCAATGGGACCGCGCGCCATTTGCTGGACCCGGCTTGGAAGAAGAAGTTTAAGTCATGTTGGTCCGTGCCTCTGGCTGCGAACGGACGGGTAGCCGGCGTGATGCAGTTTGGCTTTTCGAAATTCTACGAGTGGCTTCCCCGCGAGCAGGAGCTGCTGTCCGCGGCCGCCGAAAGGTGCCTGATGGCCGCTGAAAAAGCTCGCTTGATGGAGGACCTGGCCGCCAGTGAGGAGCGGATCAGGCAACTGGCGGAACACATGCTTCACGTGGAGGAGATGGAGCGCCGCAGGATTAGCCGCGAGCTCCACGACGAGGCAGGACAGTCTTTGCTTTGCATACGGCTGCAGATGGAGTTGCTGGAGCATTCCCTGCCGCCCGACAAAATGGAGTGGATCGGAAAGCTGCGCGAGACTCGCGACCTGACCGAGCGCACCATTATTGAGATTCGCCGGTTGATTGCGGCTTTGAGTCCGGCCGTTCTGGAGCAGCTCGGGCTCGCAGCGGCGATCCGTCAACTGGTACATCGATTTCGCAGGCTTCATCCGATTCGGGTCAGGCTCCAACTAGGCCGGCTGGCCCGGTTACCGCAAGGGCCCGAGATCATTCTCTATCGCCTGGTGCAGGAATGCTTCAACAATATCGCCAAGCATTCCGGGGCGACCGCTGTAAACGTTTCAGTCGCTTCCGCCGATGAAGTAGTCAGGCTGAAGGTGGAAGACAACGGAGTGGGGTTCGACATCGACGAAGCATTCGCCAGGCGGGATTCCTTCGGGCTCTCCGGAATCAGAGAACGTGTGGCGCTGTTAGGCGGCTGCTTTGAGATCCAGAGCTATCCGGAGCCGGACGCTTCCGTTCCAGGGAGAAAGAAGCTGCGCGGGACCAGGATCGCGATATCGTTCCCGCTGTCGAAAAAGCCGGGACGGCCCGATGCAGCCAGGACGCTTCTTAAGGCCCCTGGCCGGGACTACAGTACATCGCAGAGAGTAGCAAAGGCAGGTTAAATATGGCAAAGACTCGAATCATGTTGGCGGACGATCACACCCTGTTTCGCCAGGGCATTCGTACCTTGATTTCCGCCGAGCCAGATATGGAAGTGGTCGGGGAGGCGTCCAATGGCGGAGATGCTGTCGAGAAGGCGGCTGAATTGCGTCCCGACGTGGTGTTGATGGATATCGGCATGTTAGGACTGAGCGCATTCGAGGCCACCCGTCAGATCAAGAAGAACCGGCCCGAAACCAAGGTTCTGTTCCTTACCATGTATGACGACGAGGATTACCTGGTGGAAGGCATGGAGGTCGGCGCGAGCGGGTATGTTCTAAAGGACAGCCCGTCCAATCAACTGGTCGCGGCTATGCGGGATGTCTGCCGTGGCGGCAGCTATCTCAGCCCCCGCATGTTGGCCCAATTGGTGGATGATTTCCGCTCACGCGTCAAGTCCGCGAACCGCCTCCCCCGCTTTGCCACCCTGACCGCCCGCGAGCGGGAGGTTCTCAAGATACTCGCCGAAGGCAGCTCCGTGAAAGAGATTGCCTGCGACCTGAATTTAAGCGTCAAGACCATCGAGGCGCACAAGTTCAATTTGATGCGCAAACTGGACATTCACAACAAAGCGCAACTGGTCCAATACGCCATTCAGAAAAAGATCATCAAGATACCCAGCATGGCCTGACTGAATACCTACACGCTTCAGCGGCCCCGTGGGGCAGGCATTCCTGCCCAATGCCACTTACTTTATTGCGCCCAGTTCCGGTAAGCGCTTATGACGGAAGCGGTTGCGGATGTTTCGGTTAAAATAGCCACCTTTGGACGGAGCCGCGAGAAGTTCCTGATAGCGG
>JBBSHP010000915.1:0-2724 GCA_038232555.1 Bryobacterales bacterium | reverse complement strand
CCCTTGCGTTTCGCTATGACTTCACCTCCATCAGGTTGTCAAAAGGACTTTCACCTTCGAGCTGTCGAACATGCTCGGCACACAAAAGGCCCGCCTCGACCCGGGGGTCTGAGGCGGGCGTGCCTTGTGAGGATAGCGGTTTGAGTGGACGTTGGAGGATTCGTCCTACCGCCTAGATTAATTGTTACTCTTTTGAGAGAAATAGTCTATGGGGATAAACCCCTACGTGTCCCTAGGGCAATTGGGGAGTAGTACCGCAGTCCGGCGGACTAACTCAGCGCTTGGTTAGATCGCGGATCATTAGATCCTTGAAGCGCATATTTCCGTGCCCGCCGGAATGTAACTGCAGGGCGATTCCACCGTCTGTGCCTTTGGGCTTAGGATCGGTGTAGTCGACCATCTGTACTCCATTCAGGCGCGAGACGTAGTGGTTGCCCTCTACGACGAGCAGGTACTCGTTCCATTCGTCCTGCCGGACCACGGTTTCGTTCTGGGGCGACGGCCAGACGATCCAGCCGCGGCCGACATCGTAAACGCCGCCGGTATGCTGGCCGATGGTGCAGTCGATCTCAAACTGAGGGCCTTGCACAACGTCCGGAGTGCCTGGTTTGAACGCCACGTGAAAAAAGACACCGCTATTGCCGTCGCCTTCGCACTTGAAGCGCAGCGAAAGCTGGAAATCGGTGTAGTTTTTGGCAGTCTGAAGATAGCCGTAGTTCTTGGTGGTGGCCAGCCCGTGGATCGTATTATTCTCGATGTCCCACTTTTCGTTGCCGATCTTGATCCAATTGTCCAGGTCTTTTCCGTTGAAGAGCGGAACCCAATCCTCGCCCGGAAGTTTGGTCCTGGGGGTCTGGGCGCATAAACCAATGGCAGCTAAAAGCAGGAGGATCAATCGCATCATTCTATTCTGCACTGAAACCGGGGGATTCTGCACTTAAACCGGGTCTGCGCCCAATTCATTTCGAATTTTGGCAGCGATGCGGTGGGCGAATTGCTCCACGCGTTCCTGGTCGGGCCCTTCCACCATGACTCGGGCCAGCGGCTCAGTGCCCGAGAACCGGACGAGTACGCGGCCGGCATCGCCAAAGGCGCTCTCGGCAGCGCGGATCTCCTCCTGAACGGCGGGAAGCTGGTCGAGCGACTTACGGTGTTTCACACGGACATTGACCAGGATCTGCGGATAGAGTTGGAAATCGTGGGTTAACTGGTCCAGGTCCGCTCCGGTGGAAGTCATGGCGTCGAGAACCTGCAGAGCAGTCAACATACCATCGCCGGTGGTGGCATAGTCACGGAAAATAACATGCCCGGACTGCTCGCCTCCCATGACGGCATCGCGACGGAGCATCTCCTCGAGCACGTACTTGTCGCCCACCGGGGTCCGGACCAGCCGGATCTCATGGGCGGCCAGCGCCTTTTCCAATCCCAGGTTGGACATGACTGTAGCGATGACGACGGGTTGACCGGTGCGGTCCTGCAAGCGGCCTTGCTGGTGCAGCCGGCGCGCACAGATCAACATCACCATATCGCCATCAATGATGCGCCCGGAGGCAGAAACGAACAACGCCCGGTCGGCGTCGCCGTCAAAAGCGATTCCGATATCGGCGGAACGCGCCAGCACTTGCGCCCGCAAGGAACCGAGGTGGAGAGAGCCGCAGTCGAGATTGATGTTGCGGCCGTCGGGCGAGCAGCCCAATGCGGACACCTCACCCCCCAGCTTGCGCAACAATTCAGGAGCAAGGTGGGCAGCCGAGCCGTTGGCGCAATCCACCGCCATGCTGAGTCCCTGGAAGTTTCCGGAGACTGTGGAGGCGAGATGATCGAGGTAGGCGCGGTCGAGATTCTCATCGACCGTCAGTTTGGCTGGAGACGATGCGATGCCCTGAGCCACATGTTCGAAGAGAGTGGTCTCGAGCTGCTCTTCCTGGTCGTCGGGGAATTTATATCCCGAGTGCCCGATCACTTTGATTCCGTTGTCCTGAAATGGATTGTGGGAGGCGGAAATCATGACACCTGCCGCGAACGGACCGGTCTTGGCCAAGAAAGCGACGCCGGGAGTGGTGGTGATCCCGGCAAATTGCGTTCCCACACCGTGGCGGGCCAGCCCGCCTGCGACCTCGGCGGCCAACCACGGACCGGATTCGCGGGTATCCATTCCAATCAGGACGCAGGGCTCGTTCTTGGATTCGAGAACCCAATGGCCCAGCGCGGCACCGAGCGCATGAGCCGTGCGCGGGTCGAGCGGATAGACGCCAGCCTCGCCTCGAATGCCGTCGGTACCAAATAGTTGACGGCCCACTATTTCACATCCTTGTTGGGTGCTTTCGCCATCGTTACGTTAAAGGTCACGACGGGGGACGATTCTAATCTCAACTGCGGATCTCCGATGCGCGCCTGTACGCGAATTCCTTTGTGGCTCACCACGCCGCTGAGGTCGATTGGGTCGCTGGTGATGTGTTTCAATTGCTGAATTCGACCCTCCGGCCCGCGAACGCGCAGCTTGGAAGGAGTGAACGAATACGCCACCACTCCGTAGCCGTCCGGCGGACCCTTGGAATAAGCTGGCTCGATGGGCACTTCGCGGGAGACCAGGCGCTCGAAACGCAGGCTTACCTGAGACGGAACGGCCCGGTAAAAGGTGATCCCGATGGGAAGCTGGCGCACGTTTCTCGGTTCGATAGTGAAGGTGCGCTCGCCGGGTTGAACGCCCATCAAATCGAGAAT
>JBBSHP010000914.1:0-2725 GCA_038232555.1 Bryobacterales bacterium | reverse complement strand
GCCTTGACCGTGGCGCTGATGTCGGAAGGACCTTCAGGGTAGATATTAAAGCCGCCGTCGATCAACTGGCGTGAAAGAATGGACTGAACCGCTTTCTCGATCAGCGGACGGTTGGGGGGCTCCCATACGCCGTTTTCGGGAGGGTGCAGCCAAAGCTGCAGCAGGATATAGTCGGATTCCAGCGTCGTATCGGCAGTTAACTCCGCCCACCAGTAGCCCTGGTTGTGCTGGATACTCAGTAAAAAGTCAGCGGCGCGCTGGGCGGCTTCAGCCGTTGCCGCTACCAGCGTATCTGCGATTTTGACTCCCGGACTCATGCACTAACTCTCATTTACTGTGCGCCTCATACGCGAATCGTTTCGAGCCGCATGGCGGAGCGTTCCAGATTCGACGGCAGTTGAAACCGCACGTCTTCTTCCTTCAGCTCCATCTCTTCGAGAATGGCGAAACCGAAATCCGTACGCAGCCGAGCGATTAATTCCTGAACCAGATTTTCCGGAGCGGACGCACCTGCCGTGACCGCCACGGTCTGACGATGCTCCAACCAGGCCGGGTTCACCTCGCCGCTGTCGTCCAGAAGATAGGACGGCACACCCTCGTTCTGGCAAACTTCCACCAGACGGCGCGAGTTGGAACTGTTTTGCGATCCCACCACCAGGAGGACTTCGCACAAAGGCGCAACCGCCTTGACGCCCAACTGTCGATTTTCAGTTGCGTAGCAGATGTCCTGCGTCTTCGGCCCTTTGATGGCTGGGAAGCGGGCTTTGAGCCGCTGCACAATATCGGTGGTCTCGTCCAGGCTCAAGGTGGTCTGGGTGAGGTACGAAATACGCGCCGGGTTCCTGACCACCAGCTTGTCGACATCGTCTACCGAGGAGACCAGGAAGGTGGCCTGCGGCGCTTCGCCCAGTGTTCCGATCACTTCATCGTGCCCAGCGTGGCCGATCAAGATGATGGTGTAATCCTCACGCGCAAACTTGACCGCCTCCAAATGTACTTTCGTCACCAGAGGACAGGTGGCGTCGATTACCTGTAAATTGCGCTGTTTCGCTTCGTGACGCACTGCAGGCGAGACTCCATGTGCGCTGAATATCACTCGGGCGCCTTCAGGCACTTCGCTAAGCTCTTCTACAAAAACGGCTCCGGCCAGCCGAAGTTCTTCGACTACATGCCGGTTGTGAACAATTTCTTTGCGAACGTAAACGGGCGCGCCGTAGAGGTCGAGTACGATCTTGACGACATCGATAGCCCTTACAACACCGGCGCAGAAACCACGCGGCCGCAATAAGATGATTTTCTTCTCTGGATCGTTGCCGGCAAGGCTGGACTGGGGCATGGGAATCATTATTATAACAAGCCTTTCCGGAGGGTTGCCGGTAGCCGAAAGGCGCCTCAGTCTGGCGGCTCACCTAAGGGCCGCTAAGCTAATTCGTAGCGTGCCAGTCGATCACTATTATGGAGACCGGGCGATTGTTGCTTTTTATGCGCAGCTTGAAATTGTTATCTTCCGCCGGCGCCTCTATCAGACTAAGGTCATGGGCGTGCTTTGGGTCGAACTTGTACATCGTTACGTTCCATCCATTGCGCCGTCCGGGGGCTTCGGCGGTTCTCAGGCTGTTTGCATCGGGGGTATAGATTGCGATTACGCCGTCCAGCAACTCCGCTGAATGCATGCTGACCTTGATCGGACGGCTTGGAAGCTTTCCATTCAGTGATCCGGTCGAAGGTCCGCGATCGCTAATCTGGAGCACCGACCCTCGGTGGAGTTCGCCGGTCCAGATCAGACGGCCCGAGGTGGGTTGAGCAGGCGTTTTCGGGACGGGCGCGAGAGATGCCGGCGTCACCGCTGGCGGGGGTGCTGCTACCGGCGAATCAGTGCGTAGGGACGACACATTTGGGGGCACGCCGGGCTGGGCTTGCTGAATAGAAATCTTGGGGGGGGTCCACCAGCAAAGGCTCCGCAGCCGGCGCAGCAGCTTTCGATATGGCAGGAGGCTGAAATGGGCGCGCGCTCACCGACGTACTTCGGAGACGTTCGGCTGACCCCTTGTCGGGCTGTGGCGGAGGTACCACGAGAGCCTGTGATGGAGCTGGAGCCGGAGCCGGTTCCCCTGCGTTGGCAACCTCTTGCAGCGGCCTCTTCGGTTCCGGTTCACGCCCGATAAAATAGACCATGGATTCCGACACGAGTCCTTTTTGGTCCGTTAGCCGGAGATGCACTTCGACTTTGCTGGAGGGCTTATCGTAAAAGACGCTGCCGCTCCGGAGCATCTCCTGACTCAAGCTGATCCGGATCGGATCCGCTGACGCCTCTTTGAATTCCAGCACGCCCGAGCGCGCTTGCTGAACAACCGGTAGTTTCGGATCCCAATCGATGCGCAGTTGTGTCCCGGTGTCGAGTACGTGGAGAGGTGGAGGGTGAACGGAGGTAGGGAGCAACCAAAGAAACGCGAAAACGCCTCCCGCGGCGAGAACAGCGATCAGCAACCACGCGTTTAGCAGGTGACGGCTGACGGGAGGGCGTTCGACAGGGTTTGGCCGGGGTGTTGCTCGAGGGCTGATGACCAACCGGCCGAATAGCGATAGGCTGGCTGTCCCGCCGGGGACCTGGAGCCCCTGCTATCTCAGCTCCTTTTTCGATCGTTTCCCTCGGGGCCAATCCGGGATGTCCCGGAGCACCACCGCTGCCAGTAGCAGCGCCAGGTTGGGTCGGGGCCGGGTAGAT
>JBBSHP010000913.1:0-2727 GCA_038232555.1 Bryobacterales bacterium | reverse complement strand
CCGCAGACATTCCAGGCTGACGGGCTCGGGCTCGATGGCGATCACCTGGCTCGCCCCATTCGCCAGAGCCGTCCTGGTATCGGTTCCCACATTGGCGCCGACATCAAGCACGATGTCGCCGGGCTTGATGAGCGTCCGAAAGTGGTACTCGTCCGATTGATTTTCTTCGACGAGAGCGGGCAGCGTCCAGGCCCCGACCCGATACCAAACGGAACCGATCGGAGTGTCCCACAGGGCGAGCGGGCCGTCGCGCTGGATTTCCCTGACCTTGCTCCGAGCTTCCTCAAAGCGCTCCTCACCTTCGAAGATTCCGGGCGTGAATACAGTACAGCCGTGCGCAACTCGAACGCGGCCGTGGGCGCGCTCATAAACCAGACTGACTCGCTTCGGAAACACCAGAGCAGAAATGCCAACTACTATGGCCAGAATGATAAGCGCTAACAGCACAATTCGTCTCACAGGGAAGGGTCCTACGACCATCACGCCCACAAATCGGTGACGATCTTGCCTTTCACCAATTCGCGAGGCTGATTTAAGTGGTTCCGGATCTCCATGTCCGGATCGATGCCCAGCGCGTAGTACACCGTTGCCAGCAGGTCATTCGGGTGCACCGGTTTGTCTTTTGGTGAGGAGGCGGTCTGGTCGGATTCGCCATATTGCGCTCCCGCTCCGATACCGCACCCGGCCACCACGGCGCTGTAACAGTATGGCCAGTGGTCGCGCCCATCGGGTGCGTTCGCATTGCCCGAGGTGCTCACGCCGATACGGGGTGAGCGGCCAAATTCACCCACGGCCACCACTAGCGTTTCTTTCAGCATGCCGCGATCGTGCATGTCTTCGAGCAGGGCCGAGAGCCCTCGGTCCAGCTTCGGGCAATGCAGATTCTTCAACGGTGCAAAGTTCGCCGCGTGCGTGTCCCACGAATCCAACTCCGGATTGCCATTCGCAACCGCGGGCCAGTTCATCTGCACAAAGCGCGTGCCCGCTTCAATTAAACGCCGCGACAGCAGCAGGCCCTGACCAAAGGTCGTCATCCCGTAACGCTCACGCATCTTGCCGGATTCCTTGGCGAGATCGAACGCATCGCGCGCCTTTCCCGACAGCACCAGATCGAATGCCTTGCCATAATACTCGTCAATGGCCTGGGAGTTCAGGGCTTTTTCCAGATCGGGCATGGACCCGTTGATGCCCTTTAAAAGCTCGAAGCGATCCTTCAGGCGGTCCTTGGGAATGTCTTTGCGCAAGGACAGGTCATCAATCTGGAGCGTCTTGGCGGGATCCTGATACATGCGGTACGGGTCGTACGCCTTGCCGAGAAAACCAGCGGCTCCTCCTTTCCCGATGACACCCGATTCCTGCAACGGCCGAGGCAGTTCCACAAACGGAAGCACCGGTTCCTTCGGCGGCTTCAGTTTCGACACGTGGCTGCCTGCGGTGGGGAAATCCGCTGAATTCGGGGGCTCCAACTGCCCGGATGGAGACACGCGATCCGGTGGATAACCCGTGAGCATTTGATAAATCGCGGCGGTGTGATTGAACAGACCGTTGGGCGTATAGCTCATGGACCGGATCAGCGTCGCCTTGTCCAGCGCATTCGCCATCATCGGCATTGTTTCGCTGATGTGGGTACCTGGAATTTTCGTTTTAATAGGCTTGAACTCGCCGCGAATGTTGCCGGCCGCATCTGGTTTGGGATCCCAGATATCGATGTGACTGGGACCCCCTTGCAGGAAAACCATGATCACGGATTTCGCGCTGCCGAACCCGCGCGCGCCTTCCAGCCGGCCCGCCGCTTTAGCCGAACCTTGCCATGCTAGAAAGCCGGCCAGATCCAATCCAAGCATCCCGATTGAGCCGGCGCGCAGCAGTTCCCGCCTTGTCAGCCCCTCACAGGTGTGACCCTCGTTTCCAGGTATGACGAGCATCGTATCTCCTTAAAAGTTGTACAAAAACGGTTTGCTATTCACTAGCGCCCAGACCAGATCCTGCGCCAGGGCGGCGCGTGCGCGCGTGCCTGAGTTTAGATATTTCAAGCCCCTATCGAACTCGGCTTTGGTTGGGAGCCTGCTGTAAGATGCCAGGTACATATCTTCCAGCAAATCGCGATCGGACTTGCCGCTCAGGATGGCTTTGGCTACGCGGCCATTCCCGTCGGCAACGGCGTCGGAAATGGTTTGTCCGTTCACCAGATTGAGAGCCTGGGGCAGGCTGAGATCGCTGCGGCGCTCGCACTCACAAGAAGACTCGCGTGAGGGGCGGCCGAACAGATCGAGAAATCCGTCCTTGCCCACATGCGGATCGGGCAACTGCTCCGCGGTAGTTTCCGGCGGCACATCGGGGAACACCGGCCGCACTCCGGTCACCAGCGTCAGTGCGTCCATCAACTCTTCGGCAGCCAGCCGGCGAGGCACGGCATGCGAGAAGTTTTCGGTATCGTTGGCGTTCCACTTGTTGCTGATCAAGCTGGCTTGATAGGTGCGCGAGTTGGCGATGGTCCGCATCAGATATCGCAGATCGAAGTCATGCGCGACGAAGTCTTTGGTAAGCGCGTCGAGTAAGGCAGGATTGCTCGGAGGATTGGAGGCACGAATGTCGTCCACCGGATCAATGATGCCTCGTCCGAAGAAGTAGCTCCACACGCGGTTAACCGTTGATTTCGCGAAAAAGGGATTATCTTTGGAGGTCACCCATTCGGCTAAAGCGATGCGGCGCCGAGCATCGGTCGGG
>JBBSHP010000912.1:0-2728 GCA_038232555.1 Bryobacterales bacterium | reverse complement strand
GGTCAGTAAGAAAATCAGCTTCAAGGACGTTCCCGGTTACATCATTGCTCAGATTCTTGGTGGCATTTTGGCGGCCGCGGTGCTGCTGGTGATACTGAAAGGAATGCCGGGTGGCTATGATCCTTCCCTCTCCGGCTTTGCGGCCAATGGCTATGGCCAGCACTCACCCGCAGGCTTTAGTGCCACCTCTGGTTTTGTGGTCGAGGTGGTCCTGAGCTTTTTGCTGGTCTTCACGGTGCTCGGAGCGACCGACGTGAAATCACCTGTCGGCTTTGCCGGGCTTCCCATTGGTTTCGTGCTGGTCCTCATTCACTTGGTTGGTATCCCAGTGACCAATACTTCGGTGAATCCAGCTCGGAGTATCAGCCAGGCTGTCTTCGTCGGGGGCTGGGCACTGCAACAACTCCCTCTTTTTATCGTGGCGCCGATTATCGGGGCGGTCCTCGCGGCCATCATCTTCAAATTTATTGGCACCGAAACTTCGATCATCAGCACGCGGAAGGCGGAGCGCGCGTTGGACAGCCAGGTGGCCGAGCGGGAATCCTAAAGATTTGAACTTTAGCGTTGGCTTTTAGAGGCCCGCAAGTCCGCGCGAAATCTGCCAGGCCCGGTGGAAGATTGGTCACTGCCTGGACGCCGCCGTCACCATGCGGAACGCATGCGCCACCCAGCGGCCATTCGTGACGTAGCGCGACCATCCGATCGACACGCATCGCTCCGAAGCGCGGGCGGGCAGGCCACGCTGCGCAATAATTGTAGCGATCAGCTGCGTCTTTTTTTCTTCGCCTGTCGATGCTGCTCTTGCCGATGCTCGGCACGGCGGAGAGCGCAAAACTTACTGCCAGAATCAAAATCACCTGAAAAGAACGAGGCAGGTGTCCGTTGCTTCCCGATGACAAGCTCATGGAGCAGACACGGTAGAGACCGCAATTTCTCAGCCTCTACGCCTCGCCTAGACCAACAGCGAGAATGCCAGAAATTGTGGCTCCATTAGTGATAAACCGTCACCGACTCGTCATGGGATAATGGCGAGTGCGTAAAATGGTCCCGACCCGCTCCAAAAACTTGGGCTTGGCAACTTCGCCTTGCTCGGACAGACTCGTCGGCATGCCTTCGCTTTACCCGCAACCCCCACGAGGTAAGCAACCAAAATAGGCGAATACCTGTTTCGTCTATTATCTGTTAGATGATACAGCGCTTCGTCGAGCAGCTTCACGCGAGGCGAAACAACTATATCTTAACGATTTTTCGCTGTTTTGCAGAGCGTTGCAAAATCGCATTTCACGAGGGAAGAACAGGGCAGGAGTGATGCACAGCGTTGCAGCGTTTTGCATCAAAAAGTCGTCCGACCGTAGAAAACGACCGTAGAAGCGCATCCCCTTTTGCTTTCCGGCTTTCCGGTCAGCGGACTTTCCAATTCGACGAACGCCGCCAGCAATTCGTCCGACTGGACGATGAATCGCCGATCCCATTCTTAAGGCTGTTTCTTCACTCTCCTTCTTCTTTGTCTGCATGATTGCCTTCTTTGAGCGCGTCTTGCTCGCTCATATACTTGCCTTTCTTGGTTTTGCCATACCAGCGGGAACCCTCTTTATGATAGATGTGGCTCTCAGTGTTCACCCACACCATACCCGGCCCACCGCCAGAAACCGGCTCACTCGTCGGTGGAAGTGGTTTCGTTGTTTGCGCGGTGGTTGAAGTTCTGGCTGGCGGTGATGTGACACCTACAGGGGCATTGGCAGGTGTCGGCGACACCATTCTTTGGAACCAGGAGCGCCGGGCTGGACTCGGAGACGGGGCAGTCGGCGAAGTGGCCGGAGCAGCGGTTGCTTCCGAAGTTGGCCCTTTCTTGGTGTGTTTACGTTTCTTGACAGCCGGCGAAGGCTCGGAAGTTGCAGTGGTCGCGGCCATCGATGGAGAGGCTGCCTTTTCAGCAGCTGTTTGTTTCTTGGAATGCCGGTGCTTGGCAACGGTGGGGGAGGCCTCGGGCGTTGCGCTAGGGGCTGAGGATTGACCCGCCAATGAAGCCAAGGAAAATCCCGTCAATGCGATTATCAGACCGGCGTGTTTGTTCATGAATGGGCACACTACGAAGGGCGGCATTTCCGTTGCAACGAAAAAGTTGAAAAATGTTTATGGATTCGTACACGACCCATCCGAATACATCCAACAACTGACATCGCCATGATGTGAGCATGCGCCGCTTCCAGAGTAATCGTCCGTATTCGATCTCAGATTGTTTGTCCACGTTGGCAAGAATCGGCACGCTTTTTCACGCGTAGGTCACGCTTTCGCGCAACCGATGGCGGCTTTTTCACCCGCAAGGGATTAGGGGTCAGTGTGCAAATGTTGACAGAATGGGATCCACCGGTGTAATCTCCAGGGATGGCGCGGAGCGTGCGGATCGAATACGCGGGGGCGTTCTATCACGTGATGGCGCGCGGCAATTGCCGGCAGGCTATTTTCAAAGACGAAGAGGATCGGCGCCGGTTTGTGCAAACCTTGGGAGAAGCGTGCTTGAGGACGGGATGGCGGGTGCATGCCTGGGTGCTGCTGAGCAATCATTATCACCTGATGATCGAGACGCCGGAGGCCAATCTGGTCGTCGGCATGCAGTGGTTGCAGAATACGCTCACCCGCCGCTTCAATGTGCGGCATCGAGCCTGGGGCCGACTCTTCGGAGATCGCTACAAAGCGGTGCTGGTAGAAGGGGGAGAACGCTTTTATT
>JBBSHP010000911.1:0-2741 GCA_038232555.1 Bryobacterales bacterium | reverse complement strand
AGCAAATCGAGTACGCTACGATCCTCCCGAAGGATGCTTTCGAAAAAGAGCTCGGTCTCCTGCCGGAAGGCTTGTCGCAGGTTATCGTCGAAGTCCGGGAACAAGCGCATGTCCGGAGTGGTGGAAGCGAGATTGCGTAGGTACAGCCACTGCTCAGCAAAGTTGCTTGCCAACGCTCGCGAACGAGGATCCGCGAGCATGCGCCGTACCTGATGTTCGAGCACGGCGGGATTTTTGAGTTGTCCGCGCACGGCCGTGTCCAGCAACTCGTCGTCCGGAATACTGCTCCAAAGAAAGAACGACAGTCTCGATGCGAACTCCAGGTCGCTGATGCGATAAGCGGTATTCGGTCCAATGCCGGCAGGATCTTGTTCGACGCGAAACAGGAATTCCGGACTTACCAGCACGGCACTTACGGCCATCTCGATGCCCGCTTCAAACCCACGCTCATTCCGCGCCTGTTTGTAGAATTTCAGCGGGGCCTGCAAATCGGAAGCAGTCACCGGCCTGCGATAGGCCCGGCGCGTTAAAGCCGCCAGGATGCGTTCAGCGCAGCCGTCTTCCTGGTCTGGCTTACCGGCCGCGCAGACAAAAAGCCGCCGGCGGCTGGGTGTGTCCCCGGGCCCCTTGGCGCCATACGGCCCAGTGACTGAGACCGAGTATACCGCCGGCTGAATGCGGGGATGCCGGTCCATATTGAAATGGGCCTGGTAGGGCTGGCGCTCGGTCTCAAGCAGCGCCGAAGGTCTTTTTAGAAACGCGACACTCACCACGTGCGGACCGGCTTTCACCTGCAAGCGAGCTTTCAAGTCGTTGTCCACCAGGTGATGATCGCTGTCTTTCGGGGGTGGCTTTACCGTGAATAGCTGCACGCGCTCGCCATCCAGCATGAGATCTATCTCATGCGGCTCGCTCAGGCCCTCCACGTGCTCGTTGCGGTCGCGCGCAAGCCGAAGTTGAATTTCGTACTCAGCGTCCAGCGGAAAAGTATAAGGAACAACCTTCCCGCCGCGCGTGCCGAACGGTAGCCCGTCGAAATGCTCCTCCTGCGTGAGGTCTGGAGGAAGCTGGATGGTATCACCACCCGGAGAACGACTGGGGCTTCCGACCGCTAGCCGGCTAATTCTGCGAGCTGCGGACAGATACCGATCCAATAATGTGGGGGAGAGATCTCCGACCGTGATGTTGTCAAACCCGTGGCTCGATTCATCCGCAGGTAAAAGCGAGGAAACATCGACATCCAGCGCAAGCAGGTCGCGGATGGCATTCTGATACTCGGTCCGGTTCAGCCGCCGGAAGGTATCGGTTCGTCCGGGGTTTGGCTGGGCGGCAGCCGCACCATCGAGCGACGTCTCCAGAAAAGAAATCAATGTGTTGTAGGTGCTGTCATCCGGACGCGGGACTCCGGCCGGCGGCATATAATGGCCGCGCAGCTTGCGGACCACCTTCTCCCAGGTTTCCGGCTGGTCGCTGGCTTTTTCCACGCTCATCTTGTCGAAAGCCAGACCTCCGGTTTTCACTTTGGTGTTATGGCAGGCCAGGCAATACCGATTGACTACGGCTCGTTGGGAGGAGACAGCCGGCGCCGAACTCCCGGGATGTTGCGACTGCCCCAGGCAAACGTAAGCTCCCGCTAACAGCAGAGTCACGCTCCCAGCGAGAACGCAGGACCCGCGATGACTCACTTTTTCCCTCAACTAGTCGATAGTATAGATGATTTTGTGCTCATACAGCAGCCTGGGCGCTTCGGCTGTCGAGATGGTAAGCAGAAGGTTTACTCATGTGCAAAGCTGGCGCGCAGGCCAGTACTCAGGAGGATATCGTTACGCTGATGCCCTATTACAGGAGCACTCAGGTAGCGGTCGCTAGCAGTGATTTGCCAGCTCAGCCACTTGCGCAAAGTGGTGACCGCGCCGGCATCGAAGTTTACACGGTACTCCCCGGTCCGCGTGAGATTGTTGAACATCCGGAAAGATTGTGTGATTGCGGTCGTGCGTGAGAACTTATAGGTCGCGTCGTCGCCCCAATAGGCTTCGGCGGAACTGCGCGACAGACCGTTGCCGAAACTCTCGCGGCTGTAGTCCGCTCCGCCGGACAGATCCAGGCTGGCGCGTTCGTTTTTGAGAAGGTGGAACCCCAAGCCCCCGCCAGCGACGAAGCGCAGATCGAGATTTTGAAATTGATCGTACTCATAATCATTAAAAGCCGTGAGGAAGAGACGTGGTCTCAAATTGTGTTCGTAGGCGAGTCCTCCCCGCGCGGCATTCGCTGTGACACTGTTTTTCCCGTTCAGAGTAGCGCTCGAATCGATCTGAGCAAAGCGCAAGATCGTCTTATCCTTGCGTGTGACCCGGGCGGCTGAGAAGGCAGTAGTCAGAGTCCGCGTACGCGCGTTACCGCGAGCTAAGGCGAACCCCAAATCGAAGGAGCCCGCCCATAAGTCGAGCCAACCAGGCGAGAGAAGCCGCGCATATCTTATTTGTTCGGCAGAATCACGGATGCCAGAGACGTCGGCCAGCGACGCCGTCTGCGAAACCCCGCCAGCATCGATTTGGATCTGGTTCCCTTGTGTGCTAACTTTGCCGCTCACGTCGTGGCCTCCGGGCAGAACGACGGTCACGGGCGCGTCAGATCTCAGGGCGGTGATCGCCTCCCAGGGCATTGTTACCTCGCCCAGGAACTCGCTCTTCATGGTGAGCTTGCCGCCATCTTTCTTGATAATTGTTCCTGTGATCACGTCT
>JBBSHP010000910.1:0-2744 GCA_038232555.1 Bryobacterales bacterium | reverse complement strand
TCGGCGTAAGCTGCCTGCCGCTCTTCGCGTGTGAAGCCATAGCCGATTCTGTAGTAGCGCTCCAATGACATTCCCGCCACCCGAGTGCCGGCGTAAGCGATAGCCGCCTTGGGCAGCAGTCCTCCGCCGAATGGGATTTTGCCTACCAGTTCTCTCGCGATGGCCCGCCAGCCGAATGCACCCAACAGAATCGAAGCCAGTTCGCTCTTTTGCTCGCGGTAGCCGATATCGCGGTCGCTCGCCGCAGCCAGCATAAAAGCGAGTCTGACCTGATTTGCCGTAAGCACAGCGGTGTCGGAAGCAAATTCCCCCACAGCCCAGGGCAAAGTTAGGAACGGAATCATATCGGGGATGGCCGTGGCCAAAGAGAACAGCGCGTTTTCCTTTGCGATCTTCTTGATGAAGCTCTCCACCACGGGCGCGCGGAACGGGTAGATATGCCGGGCCAGCGGGATCGCCAGATTTGGAAATGCCTTGATGATGTCGTTAACGGTGTGCTCGGGGTTCTCCGGGTGAAATACGAAGGCCTCGGGCGCCTTGGAGGCACCGCGGGCGTACACCTGAATGGTGTGGCCAGTAGAGATGGAATTCGCCGCTGCTACAGTGGAGGCCCGGTAGACGACGTTGGCCACCTCGGCCCGCTTGTCGGTGGACAGGTGCACCGGCGTGAAGTAGTTCTCCATCTGACGGTAGCTGACATCATCGTCGGCCACCAGCACCAGCCGGACAGGCTGATCGGCCAGGTCCCGGGTCTCTTGCGGGTTCAGGTGCGCGATGGCATCTTTGATGTTATTGAAGAAATTGATTGACATTTTTCTAGCTCCGGAAGACGACCTTCAGATTTTGTTGCCATTCGCCGCTAAGACCGAAACACTCCACCTGGATCACCGGTGAAAAAAACCTCAGGATAATTTGCGTGGTCGGGTGGAACAGCAACGCGGGCGCCACCAACAGCAAACGGGGAACATCCCGCCTGAGCTGTACACCCGGAAAATACCCGAACTGGCTGAACTCGCCCCGGCCGGCGTGCCACTTCACCCGCATCCAGTAGTCCAGGCCCTGCAACGGCAGGTGAATGTCCTCGGAGGCTTTCAATTCCAAAATCGCGAGCCGGCCATCGTGATCCACTGCCAGCAGATCCATCACGCCGCGCTCGGCTGCGGCGAAAGCCGGCACCTGTCCATAAATGGGTCGCACTTTTAGAGTGGCGTCCACCGACTCGATTGAAGCTCGCACACACGATTCCAGCCATGCTTCTCGATCCCGTAAATACAATGGGTTCAGACGATCCGGAGCCTCAATCGAACGCAGTCTGACCAGCCCTCGAGCCAGTTTCTCGATCTCCGCAACGTTAGATGCTTGAATTACCCTCTTCGTTTCGAGGCCACTTAGCAGGTCAGAGCCAACGGTCCGGGCAAACTCCAGCCCATGTATGCAAAAACTCAGAGAAGCGTCCGGTTTTTCGATCGTCTCGACCCCGGGAATCTGTCCCAATCGCGCAGCGGGCTCATCCAAAGGACCCGGCACACGCCTGCGACACGGCTCCAGTCGCGTGTCCAGATTCCCGTAATCTTTGAGATCGATCTGCGACGTGTAGCCATCCGGCGAATAAAGGTGCACTGAATATTGCGCGATCGCTGGATTCAGGAAGAGCAGCCGAAGACAGGTGGTCTTCTCAGCGCCCGCGGGCAGAAACAGGATTAACCCGCGGATGGACAGCGACGGTTCGCGTGCACGCAGATAATCCAGCCATATCAGTCCGAAGCTGAGGACGCCATCGACATTGCCGGCCTTATTATGGCCGCCATCCCCGGCGCCGATTGCCGCCCATGCCGCCCTGCCTTGCCGCAGGAGTGCGCGCGGGTAACTCGGCGACAAGCTGTGTTCCAGATCTGCTTCGGCGGTCAGTTCGGGGATTTTGAAACCAGGGAACTCGCGTAGCAGGAAGCGCCGAAAGACTTCGCGGAACTCCAGTCTGGCCGTGCGACGCCCCACGGCCTGTCCGTCCGCGCGTTTGAGATCCACCATGCTCAACGATCCCGTCCGTTTACCAAAACGCTCCACGCGCAACACGATTCGCGCACGAGTCTGCGATTCGATGGCCATCACGCGCCGGACCACGTTTCGTTTGTCGTCCCAGGCTTGCAGGACGACGGCGCCGTTACGGCACTCCAACGCGAAGCAGTCGATCTTTAAGGCCAGGGACTCCTCGCCGGGCTCGCACAGCACGGGTTCGCCGCTTCCGGCGATGAACTGGGAGATTGCAGCGCGGATGCTATCCCGACGGTCCTCTGAACCCATTCACATTCGGCTGTGCCACCATATTAATCGTCGCGTGCTGCAACAAAGATTAGACCAGGTGGAAGAGAGACTTGCCAAGGCGGCGTCGCGCGCCGGGCGCCGTCGCGAGGAGATCACTCTAATCGCTGTCACCAAGAAATTTGCAGCTTCCGTAATTCTCGAAGCCTACCAGCTCGGCCTACGGGATTTCGGTGAGAACTATGTCCAGGAGTTCGAAACCAAGGCCAGCGAGTGCGCGAGCCTGAAGGACGCGCGCTTCCACCTGATCGGGCACTTGCAATCGAATAAAACAGCCAAAGCGCTTGAGCTGTTCCAGGTCATCCAGACGGTGGACAGCACCAAGCTGGCCCGGCGCCTGGCCGAGCAGTCCAGCGGTCCTCTTGAAATCATGATCGAAGTCAAGCTCTCGCCGGAGGAGTCCAAGGTAGGTACACCGCCGGAGC
>JBBSHP010000909.1:0-2747 GCA_038232555.1 Bryobacterales bacterium | reverse complement strand
GGCCAGGGCGGCGGTGAACTCCTGCCAGTTGCCGGCCCGATTGAGATCGGCGAAAGGGAATTGAAAGCTGTCGGGCTCGGTCGCGGCCCAACGCAACGCATAGGCCTTGTTGATATCGGAAGCGATTACCGGGCCGTGGCGAGTGATCCACTGGCGGAAATCCACTGGCCTGGCACCCTTCACGGGAATAATTTCGGTCTCCAGACGCGCCTGCTCCTGCTGTCCGTTGAAGAGGTAGCGGCCCGAGTTCGGGTCCAGCCTTTCCTGATAGAGATCCTGAACATCGAAGCCCAGGTTCGTGACGCCCCAAGCAATGCTCTCATTATGGCCGACGATGATGCAGGGAACGCCGGGCAGAGACACACCCGTCACGTTGAGACCGGGCGCCTGCAGATGGACCATGTACCAGGTGGCCGGCACCGCGTATTCCAAATGGGGATCGTTGGCCAGGAGCGGTTTGCCGCTGGCGGTGTGCATGCCCGAAATCGCCCACGCATTGGAACCAGGCTGGACCTCGCGGCCACTTCTGCGCGGGAACAAAAAATTCACCTTGGCGGCATCACCACCCTCCAGCATGGTTCGCTTCTTCAACTCATCGCGATAGGTATTGGTGAGATTGCGATACATCTGCAAGCCGGCGAGCAGGGAATCGACCACCGTCCAGGGACGGGGATCATAGCCAAGCACGGTGAACTCCAAGGGTAGCTGTTGCAAGTGAGTCCGGATAAAGTGATTGACGCCGCGCGCGTATGCGACCAGAACGGCGCGGTCGGCGGGTGGCATCGTGCGGGCCTGGGCCTCGGCGGTGCGGCGCATGCGAAGCCGGCGCGATTCGCGGTCGGCGTCGAGAGTGGAGGGACCAATCACCTCTGACAGTTCCCCGGCCGCTAAGCGTCGCAGAGCATCCATCTGCCAAAGACGATCCTGCGCGGTCACGTAGCCTTGCAGGAACATGGCGTCAACGAGAGTGGCGGCGTGGATGTGCGGTACTCCGAGCGCATCACGGACAACAGTGGCTTTTTGCGAGAGGGGCGCGGAGAGCTGGCCGGAAGTTTGCGGCAGCGGCCGGTAGGCGACCCAATAGACGACCAGCAGCGCGGCGGCGAGCAGAAGCGCGATGAGCCAGTTGATGTACCGGATGAGTCCGCGATGGGGCCGGACATTGAACTGTGCTGGGGATTGTGTTGGGGACACTGGCCTGATTTTACCGAAAGCGAGGCGCGGAAGGCAGTGAGCCTGTCCGGATCAGCGAATGACGCGCATGGGCGCATAAGATGTAGAGTGGCATTTTTGATACACTCCTTTAGAATCAACAAATTTTAAGGCACATCTTGGCGCGATTGCTTAGGATGCGCCGTTACGGCTGCAAGGGCACGGACTTGATTGATGCTGCGCGGAATCTGGGAGGGGTGCGTAGACCGGCAGCCCCTGATTCGGCTTCAGTATAGCGGGGAGGACGTTCGCGGCGACGAGGAATTTTCTGTAAGTTGCAGAATCGGAGTGAGATTGAGGCGTACGATTTCGGTGAATGGGTAAAGAAGATCTGGATCCAGTACGATTAGAGATCCGTGTATACTTCCTATCACAGCCTGTACTGGGCGACGGCGCTGACGCTGCGCGGCAGCGGCGGAAGCATGGACCGGCTCTCGCAGTCGATTGCCAACGCCAAGGTGGACCTGAACCCACATCAAGTGGATGCGGCGCTCTTTGCGGTCCGATCCCCGCTTTCGAAGGGGGCTATTCTGGCCGACGAAGTTGGGCTGGGCAAGACCATCGAAGCGGCCATCGTGATAGCGCAGCGGTGGGCAGAGCGGAAGAGATGAATCCTGTTGATTCTTCCGGCAACGCTGCGTAAGCAGTGGCAGCAAGAGCTGCTGGAGAAGTTCTCTCTACCTACCGTAATACTTGAAACCCGATCGTTCAATCTGGCAAAGCGCAGCGGGGAACTGAACGCATTTTTTCAGAAAGATCAGATTGTCATCTGTTCCTACCAGTTCGCCGCGCTGAAGGCCGGCGAAGTCCGGGCGGTTCCCTGGGATTTGGTGGTGATCGACGAAGCTCATCGACTGCGGAACATTTACAAAGGTTCTAATAAGACGGCGACGGCCATCGCGCAAGGTACCAGCCACGCACCGAAGATTCTTCTAACCGCGACGCCGCTTCAGAACTCGCTGTTAGAGCTTTACGGGCTGGTAAGCGTCATTGACCCGCATATCTTTGGCGACGTTAATTCATTCCGCGAACAGTTTGTCAACAACACGAATGAAATCCAGCGCAACGTTGGCCTCAAGGAGCGATTGAAGCCGATTTGTAAGCGGACGCTGAGAAAACAGGTTCTGGAATACGTGCGGTTCACACAGCGCATCCCGATCACACAGGACTTCATCCCGACCGATAGTGAACATGAACTCTATGAGCTTGTCTCCGCCTATTTGCAGCGCCCCACTCTCTTCGCGCTGCCCGTCGGCCAACGAACACTGATTACTTTGATTCTCCGTAAATTGCTCGCGTCCTCCAGCTTTGCGATCGCGGGAACGCTGCGGAGTCTAGTAGGGCGACTGGAAGCCATCAAGGCAAAAGCGCCGCCACCGACCGATGATCTGACTGATGGTGATTTCGAGGCCAAGGAAGAGTATGAGGAGGAGTGGGCGGAGCAGGAACAGGCCGGCGTTCCCGAGCCGCTGGCGGCGCGGGATTCGCGGCTTCTAGCTGAAGAAATCCGCGATCTGCAGCGGTTTCTGAAGTTG
>JBBSHP010000908.1:0-2756 GCA_038232555.1 Bryobacterales bacterium | reverse complement strand
GGCTGATCGGCGACGCCAAGGCTCTCGCGCTTTCCTTGGTTCCCAACTATGCTCCGGGCACTCCCCGGTCCGACATCAAAGTTGCTGGAGAAAGCGGATTCGCCATGCTGAAATTGGGCGCATGGACCGCGCGGCAGGGCCGCTACATTTCCGATCACGATGTCGTGATTGCGGAGAAGCTCGGCAACATTCTTACCGGTGGACGCCTCACCGGAGAACAGGTGGTCTCCGAACAATACCTGCTGGATCTCGAACGGGAGGCCTTCCTAAGCCTGTGCGGAATGCCTAAAACCCAGGAACGCATGCAGGTTATGCTTAAGACAGGAAAGCCACTCAGGAACTGATCCCCATGCAAGAAGCTGTCATTATTGACTGTCTGCGCACGCCCGTGGGGAAGGCTCCCAAAGGCACCTTGCGCAATATGCGCCCTGACGATTTGGCGGCACTGGTGTTTCAAGCGCTGCTTAAGAAGTACCCCCAAGTCGCCATGGACGAGATCGACGATGTCATTCTCGGCTGCGCCAATCCGGAAGCCGAATCGGGCATGAACGTAGCTCGAATTGCGGCACTCCGCGCAGGGCTTCCCGACTCCGTCCCGGGAGTCACCATCAACCGGTTCTGCTCGTCCGGCCTGCAATCCATCGCCATGGCCGCCGATCGCATCCGCTCGGGTGGCGCTCAGATTATCATCGCCGGAGGTGCCGAATCGCTCAGCATGCTGCCCATGTCGGGCCACAAGTTCGCGCCCAATCCTTATATGGTCGATCACCATCCCGAGATCTATATGGGTATGGGGCTGACCGCAGAGCAAGTTACCCGCAAGTACGGCGTCTCGCGCGAGGATGCGGACCAGTTTGCTTATCGCAGCCACCAGAACGCTTTGCGCGCACAGTCTCAAGGAAATTTCGACGAGGAACTCGTGCCGGTAGAAGTGGAAACCACCACGCTGGTGAACGGAAAACCGCAGACGAAGAAGTCGATCTTCGCTAAGGATGAAGGTCCTCGCGCCGACACCTCGGTCGAGGCGCTCGCTAAGCTTCGGCCCGTCTTTCAATCCGATGGAGCAGTTACGGCGGGCAACTCTTCGCAAACCAGCGACGGAGCCGCCGCTGCTATCGTCATGTCGGCGAAAAAGGCCAAAGAGCTGGGCCTGAAGCCACGCTTGCGATACGTTAGCTTCGCCGTGGGCGGGGTGCCTCCGGAGATCATGGGCATGGGTCCCGTCGTGGCGATTCCGAAAGCGCTCGCCCTCGCGGATCTCAAGATGAGCGATCTGGATGTGGTCGAGCTGAATGAAGCGTTCGCATGCCAGGCTCTGGCCGTCATCAGTCGTGCCGGCCTGGATCCCGGCAAGGTAAACCCGAATGGGGGCGCCATCGCGCTGGGGCATCCGCTCGGGTGCACTGGCGCCAAGTTGACCGCGACCATTCTGCGCGAGATGGAACGCCGTAAGTCGCGCTACGGCATGGTAACAATGTGCATCGGCGGAGGACAGGGCGCCGCCGGAATCTTCGAATCGATGAACTAATTCACACTACAGGCTCCTATGGCAACCTCCACTCTTGCACCCGAACCCGCAACCACGGCCAAACATCAGGGCGGCTCCTTCCTGCTCCAGACTGCGACTCCGCAGGAGGTGTTTACCCCGGAAGATTTCACCGATGAGCACCGCGCCATCGGCCGCACCACCGAGGACTTCTGGAACAAAGAGGTAGCGCCCAATGTCGAAGCCATCCAGCATCATGAGCCGGGGCTGGCTATTGCAGTCCTCCGGAAATCCGGTCAGCTTGGTTTGACCGGCGTGATCCTGCCCGAGAAATTCGGCGGCATGGAAATGGATCTCACCTCCGCCATGATTGTGGCCGAGGGCGTTTCAAAAGACGGCTCCTACTCCGGATGGCATGGCGCGCACACGGGTATCGGCACCTTGCCGCTACTGCTATTTGGGACCGAGGAGCAAAAGCAGCGCTACCTTCCAAAGCTGGCGACGGCGGAATTAGTGGCCGCCTATTGCTTAAGCGAACCGCAGGCCGGCTCAGATGCTTTGGCCGTTAGGACCCGGGCGGATCTCAGCGACGACGGATCGCACTACGTTCTGAATGGTCAGAAAATGTGGATCACCAACGGCGGAGGCGCGGACCTCTACACCATCTTCGCCAAGGTCGGCGGAGATAAGTTCACCGCGTTCCTGGTCGAGCGGAGTTATCCCGGCGTCAACCCCGGCGCCGAAGAGAAGAAGATGGGCATCAAGGGCAGCTCCACGACGGCCATCTATCTCGATAACGTAAAGGTTCCCGTCGGCAACGTCCTTGGCGAGGTCGGACGTGGCCACATCATCGCGTTCAACATTCTCAACCTGGGGCGCCTGAAACTGGGGCCCTTCGCTATTGGCGGATCAAAAGAGGTCCTGCGTGTATCGCTCAAGTACGCCAAAGAGCGCAAGGCTTTCGGCAAATCGATCTCGGAATTTGGCATGATCCAGCACAAGCTGGCTGAAATGGCGATTCGGATCTACGCGGCCGAGTCCATGAGCTACCGTGTCGTGGGCCTCATTGAAGGGGAAATGAAGGGCTTCTCCTGGGATCAGCCCAACGCCGGCCAGACCATGATGAAAGCGGTCGAGGAGTACGCGGCCGAATGCTCCTACATCAAGGTGTTCGCCTCCGAGATGCTCGACTATGTGACCGATGAAGGGGTACAGATCCATGGCGGCTATGGCTTCCATCAGGACTACGCCGTGGAGCGTGCCTACCGCG
>JBBSHP010000907.1:0-2763 GCA_038232555.1 Bryobacterales bacterium | reverse complement strand
CAAAACCAAAGCGCTCTGGAACATTCTCACCCAATCGGGTCTGCGCAGTAACGTGGTGGGTTGGTGGGCGAGTCACCCGGCCGAGCCGATCAACGGCCACGTGGTGACGAATGCCTTCGGCGGGGTGCGGTTCGATCCGGAAGCGGTGCGCCGCTTTGGTGCTTCACAGGTGGCAAAATATTCTTTTACGAAAAAGCTCGACATTCAAAGCCAAACTTCATTTGCTCCTTGCTGCGGAGCAGTAGCTACACATCATGAAAACCCCGGCGTTTCCTTGTATCCACACCACATGGCGGTTCGCTCGCGGTAGGGTTCTTGGAGCGTTGGTGCTGTCTGCCTCGTCGCTTTTCGCTCAGGACGGATGCGGAGTGGAAGACCCCGACTCTTCTGGCCCGCTTGCCGCCACGAGCAGCGCCTGTCCTGCCGCGGCCCCTTCACCCACGCCTTACGTTCCTGGTCTGGCCTGGAGCACTGGAACGAAAACGCTGATTTGCATTCGCGTCAGCTTTAGCGATACCGCTGGGCGGCTCGCCGGCTAACGATAACAGCGACCTCCTCAAAACGGCCTCTCATTACCGCGACTACTCACGTGGCAAGACCGATCTCGTTCCTACTGTGACCAACAGCTATGTGTTGCAGGGGAGCACGGCATACTACCAGGGTTTATTAGACGCAGACGCCGTCAACTTCAGGAACGTCCTCCATCAAAATGCGGTATCCGCGGCGAACGCCAACTATAACGTGAACGGCTTTGACCGCATCATGGTGCATTTCCCTCACCTCCAATGGAGTTATGGCGGCTACGCCGACATCAAAGACAAGAGGATCTGGATGAATGGCTCGTTTGATTGGCGGCTCGCGGCGCACGAAATCGGCCACACCTACGGCTGCCGGCATGCCACGCGTTGGCAGGTCGCTGCTGGTGATAACCCCACCAGTCCCCCTCAACCGATTGGTAGCGGCCGCGTCGACCAGAACGACTATGCAGATGCATTCGACGTTATGGGACGCAATTGGGATAAGGGCCCGGAGACCGACTTCAACGAGGATTATAAGCGGCAATTAGGTTGGATCACTGCGGCCCAAATAAAGAATGTCACTGTCACCGGCACTTACAAAATTTATGCCTTCGACAATCCTGCCAGTGCTCCAAATGGAACGACCAGTTGGCTGGGACTAAAGATCTATAAAGACGCCACCTATGATTACTGGGTGGGATACCGTCGGAACTTCACGACTAACTACACCCTCTCAAACGGAGCCTACGTCACCAAGGTAGAGAAAGCTCGCGTTCGCAGTCTGCTGATTGACTGGGTTCAACCGAGCCCTACTGGAACACCTGAATACTGGGATGCTGCGGTTCCCACCAGCAGCACGCTCGTGGATGGCGCAATCACTATAAAGCCAATCGGCAACGGTGTCGATTCGGGCGGAGAATGGCTCAAAGTGCGGGTCGTCGTTCCGTGACATAACGCCACCTTCCTTCGAAAGATGCAACGCTCTGGCTCGACGAATATGAAGAGGCTGAACGCAATTAGATGGGAAACAACGATGAAACGTAATCGCTCGCGCGGAAAAGAACCGGTGACCGTCCGCCACCGCCGGCAGATCGGTCGTATCAACACGTCGCGATGGGCTATCTATGCTACAGCTGGAGCGGCCACTGCCCTGGGCTGCGCCCCAGCGGATGCGAACATCATCTATTCTGGTCCGGTCAATCACCACTTTGATGCGCCGCCTGGCGGAAGTTCTGTCGCCGCTTTCCCACTCGATCAGCCCGGACGTTCGTTGTTTGGCGTCTTTGACCGCTCTGATCGTGGTAAAAACGGGGCAGCGGAAATATTTATTTTTGCTAGCGCTGGCGGCGCCGCGTCGATCGCGGGCTTTGTTGCCAACCCACTTGTTCTATTTAAATACGCCTCCAAGTTAAGCTTCGGCCAAAGCGTTAACACCCGGCCTTTCGTGTCCGGTTATGGGCGGATGGCGTTGTTTCCGGAACCGGTGGAAGGTCTTGGGTACAATGCCCAGTGGCTGGATCCCGGCACGGGTTTTGTTGGATTCCGCTTCAATGGCGGATCGGGTCTGCAATATGGCTGGGCGCGGATCAACGCTGACGGGCAGCCGGGGAATAGCTTCACCCTGATCGACTACGCCTTCGCCGGTCCGGGCGAGCGTATCACCGCAGGTCAAACGACAACTGCATCGGTGCCCGAATCGGGCGGCTCGCTGGGCCTGCTCGCGCTCGGCTGCGCCGGTCTGCTGGCGTGGCGTACGTTGCGCGGCAGAGATGAAGGTCTCTAAAGGAACGCGAGAAAGCTTGAGCCACCCGCCGCTCCTGGAACGATACGGCTTTGCGATCGCGAGACCGCGCTCTGCCAAGTAGGAAGGACACTCCAGCACTTTGATTCCATTCCTGCGTTCCTCTTTTCCTGAGAGATCACGTAAGTTAAGCGCGTGAGCCAGCGGAAGGTTCTTCTCATCGGCTGGGACGCGGCGGATTGGGAACACATCACTCCCCTGCTCGAAGAAGGGCTCCTGCCGACGCTCGACGCGTTCATCAATCGAGGGGTGATGGGCAATCTCGCCACCCTTCAGCCGATTCTCTCTCCCCTGCTTTGGAATTCGGTCGCGACGGGAAAGTTTGCGGACAAACACGGCATTCATGGCTTCATCGAGCCGGACCCGGTGAACGGCGGGGCGCGGCCTTATACCAGCACCTCGCGCAAAACCAAAGCGCTCTGGAACATTCTCACCCAATCGGGT
>JBBSHP010000906.1:0-2774 GCA_038232555.1 Bryobacterales bacterium | reverse complement strand
GCAACTGTCCTTCCGCATTCCGCCCGAGCCGGTGCGGGCATAGCAACCGGCGACGGCCATGATAGACCGCAGCCATGGGACGTCTAGCAGAAACTGCCGTCCAGACCACGCGATAGATGTCCTCCACGGTCTGAATCTTCGTTTGGACAACCCCCATTCATCTCCAGCGTACGCCCGCCGGGCAGTATCCTCGATCCAATCAGTTATTTATAACACAGTAGTACTAGATGCGGCGGTGAAACCGGACCCGGATATTGTGAAGCTCGTGCCGGCGGAGTTGAGTGGCACGTTGGAAGGTGAGATGCTCGTGACCACCGGGGCCGCGGCCAACACATTCAAGATCACCGGAAGCTCAAAGGAACTGCCCGAGGTCGGCACAATCTGAATGGAGGCTGAGTAAAGTTGAGGAGCGAGTCCGATTGGGTTGGCTTGAATACTCAATACACTTGGAGCCATTCCTGCTTGAGGTGAAACGGAAAGCCAGGCCGCACTGGATGCTGCAATCGTGAAAGCGCCTCCTGTTGGTATCGAGATCCTTTGAGGCGTTGGAGTCGGCCCACCGACGATAAAGGTGAATTGTGCGGTGCCCGGAGTAGGAGAAAAAGGTGAAGTGGGGGCTATGTCAGGAGCGAGTTTTATTACGAACACGTCGCCAGCTCCGCCGTAGGTCTTCTGAAACGGATTCACAAGAGGAAAATCGTCTGAATACGTTACGCCGGTCACGTAAACTGTCCTGTTCGAATCGACAGCAATGCTGGTGCCTCTGTCGTCTCCATGTCCTCCAATCAGTGTCGAATAGAGCAGCGTCCCCATTGGCGAGAACTTTGCAACAAAGGCATCAGTCCTGTATCCACCTGTCGCGCCGATGAAGGATTGCAATGACTGCTTCAGCGGGAAGTCGTTCGAGTAGGTGAATCCCGTTGTATAGATGTTGCCGTCCGCATCCAAGGCCAGCGTGCTCGCGCTCTGATAATCTGCATCCCCTCCTCCCAGGTAGGTTGAAAAGACGAGACTGGAGCCATCCGCCGTAAGTTTCGCGACGAAGATGTCTACCAGTCCACCGCCGTATAGCGGTTGGGAGGCATTTCTTGTTGGAAAGCCAACGGCAGCCACACCGCATATGGCAGCACTTCCCGAGGAGTCAATCGCAATAGACCAACCATTCGCATACCCCGAGCCACCTAGGTAGGTTGAATAGACGAAGGCATCCATCGTCGGCGTTAGCTTAGCGACAAAGGCATTACTTGTAAAACCAGCCGGTGCCCCGAGGGCTGGTTGTAAAGGATTCTTGATCGGGAAATCGTCAGAGCCTGTGACACCCGTCACGTAAACGAATCCGGAGGAATCGAGCGCCAACCCATGGATGCCATCCAGATAGTCACCGCCAATAAACGTCGAGCTTAGTAGGTTTCGCCCATCTGCGGACAGCCGTGAAATGAATGCATCGGCACCATTACTCTTGCGCGACTGTAATGCATTCAAGACTGGATAATCATTGGAATAAGTGTATCCCGCAATGTAGGCCTCTCCCCGTCCATTCACGCCAATAGCCGTCGCGTCTTCCTCGGCGCTCCCACCTAGATAAGTGGCATAGAGGATGGAGCGACCATCGGCCGAAATCTTGACGGCATATGCATCGTCGAACCCGCCACCGAATTGAGCCTGTACTGCGTTCTTAGTGGGGAAATCGAATGCCTGCGTCTGGCCTGTGACGTAGGCGTTTCCCGCCGAATCGATCGCAAGCGCCTCTGCGTGAGTGTCTCCGGTTCCTCCTACATAGGCGTAGTACACGATCGATTTCCCATCGGGCGCAAACTTTGTAACGAAGGCCGCATAGCTCCCGCCCACAACTTGTTGGAACGGATTGAGGTCTGGGCTAAAAGGCGCACGCTCAAACATAGATACATACATGAACCCTTTGGAGTCGACTTGGATACCAGTCCCCACCTCAAAGACAGGGCCGCCCAAATACGTGGAGTATTGGAGGACCGGATCAACGGCTAGCGTTTGCGAGCGATCATACTCGGCTATCGCAAGCCGAACGTGATTGCCGGCAACAATGCGATAGCTCGCTGCAATCGCACGCCGACCTTGATAAACGCTTGGTTTTTTTTGCCGTACACCCGCGACCAGCAAATCACCATTCGAATCTTTATACACAGGCTTGTTATAGGCGATTTCAATGCGCACCGGATCAGCCCCTGGTGCGACCACGAAATCGTATTCAAGCTGGCCTTCAGCATTGCCGTAATAAACGACGTCAATGCCCGGATACACACCCCGATACCGGACCTTGGCGTAATGCGGCACCCCACTCCGCCACTTCTTCGGATCGTTCCCGAGAAAATAACTGGTGATGTCGGGCTGGAGATCGAGACCCTCGGCTTGCACAGACGGCCGCGCACCGACCAAAGTCATCACAACTGGCTTGCCCTCGCCCGTATGAATCGCCAGCTTCGCAGGACCAAGATATACGCCCCTCGAAAGAAACTGCACACTGGCGTGCGCCTGCCCTTCGTTCGGTTCGAAGTACAAAGGGACATGCCCTGGCTGCACTTGGTGGGCGGCTGGCAGAACTATGGCAGCGCCCAATAGAAGAACAAGTGCCCGTGATCTGATCTTCATGACTGCTTTACCGCACGCTCAGAATAACGCCTGCCTGACTTGACGCCCCACCCTCCTGCAACACGACCGGCACCGCTCCCGAATTCACTCCGTTCGGTACAATTACGTTCACCTGAATCACGCCCGCGACTTCACCCGGCGCGGCACCG
>JBBSHP010000905.1:0-2778 GCA_038232555.1 Bryobacterales bacterium | reverse complement strand
TGTTCTCGGTCAGCTCAAGCTCCATCAGCTCTTTTTCCACGGATCGGTGCTGAAATTCAGTCGCCGCGAGTACATCATGACCGTTTGCGCGTAGAGATCGGACTGCGGCGCAATCGCAGCATTCGTCCGCGAGAAAACGCATTCGCCGGCGTTATTGGGAACTGAGCGCCACACTGCTCTCGTGCACAATGCTCTCGTGCGCAATCGTATCAGCCGCGTAGTCCAGCGCTGCCCGGATGTCCTCCGCGCTCAACCGGGGATATGCATCCAGGAGATCAGTGATCGTCGCACCCTCGGCGAGTTTGCGCAGCAAAAGCTCCACGGGCACGCGTGTTCCGCGAATCACAGGCTTACCCTGCATGACTCCGGGATTAATCTCGATGCGTTCAGTCATACTCAACTGCGCCTTCAAGTGTACCAGTAGCATTCATTAGGGCGTGATCCATCAAACCGGACCGCATCCCCGGCCGGAATGCGTGGCATCTTGGGGCACGATAGCTGGTAAACTCTTTTTTACTGTTGACGATAGTCATGCATCCGGAGATCCTCAAGCAACCCAACTTCCCAAAGGAATTCAGGGGTCTACTATGGCGATAGGCACGTCTGGCCCAGGCGCAATCACCGAACTACTAAAATCCTGGCAGGCGGGTGACCGGTCTGGTTTGGACCGCTCGATGCCTCTGGTGATGAATCATTTGCGGACCATTGCGCGCAGGCAATTGCGCGCTCAGGCCTCCAGTCACACGCTCGAAACTTTCGGTCTCATTAATGAGGCTTACCTCAAGATGGCGCAGGCCGCCGCCCCGGCGGTGTGCAATCGCGAACACTTTATAGCACTCTCTGCGCGCATCATGCGGCAAATTCTGGTGGATTACGCCAAGCGCCGCCGGCGGGGAAAGCGAGGAGATGGCGCGGTTCATGTTCCCCTGGAGCCGAAACACCTGATCAGCGACGACCAAGTGGAGCAGGCCCTCCTTATTGATGCCGCGCTGGACGAATTGGAGAAGTTGGATGAGAGAAAATGCCGCGTTTTTGAGCTGCGGTTTTTCGCGGGATTCAGCGTCGAAGAGACCGCGACGGGCCTCGGCGTGTCTGAAAATACGATTATCCGCGATTGGGCTTTCAGTTGCGAATGGCTGAAAAGCCGGGTGAATGAGGGCTCTCCATGTCACATGACGATCTCTTCGGCAGTTGGGCAGCGGATGCCGCCGCCAAGCTCGTTTTAGATCCTCAAATCTTAGATCCCGGCGACAGCCTGGGTCCGTTCACCATTCGGGCGCGCATCGGCGCGGGCGGAATGGGGACGGTCTACGAAGCGGAAGATACCAGGCTGCTCCGGAGCGTCGCCCTCAAGGTGATGAATGGCAATCATCAACTGAACGAAGACTGGCGTGACCGCCTCACCGCTGAAGCCCGGGCGGCTGCACGCCTGAAGCATCCCAATCTGTGCGCGGTGTACGACGTGGGCTGTTACGAAGGAATCGACGTCCTCGTCATGGAGTTGGTCAAAGGCACTCCTTTGTCCGAGCGGATTGCTAAAGGGCCATTGCCGTTGAAACAAGCGCTCGACATCGCCTCAGCCCTAGCATCTGCGCTGGCTGAGGCGCATAGCCATGGCGTCGTTCACTGTGACGTCAAGCCGGAGAATATCTTGCTCACGCGCGGCGGTCCGAAGCTGCTTGACTTTGGTATCGCGCGCTGGTTGAAAGAGGTGGAAAATAGCGGGGAATTGAGCGGCACCCCGGCGTACATGGCGCCGGAGAGTATGACTGGCGAGATCGATGCATGCGCCGACATTTTCGCGTTGGGCGCAGTGCTGGAAGAGATGATTAGCGGCCACCGATTCGACCGTAACGCCCCTCGAACGGCGGCTTCGATTCCCCCATATCTCAAGGTAGTCATCGACGCCTGTCTCGCCGAAGATCCGACCGAGCGCTGGCAGAGCGCCGCAGACTTGGCGCGGGCATTGCGATGGTTCGGTGAATTCGAGAGCCCCAAGGCCAAGCGCCCCGCCTGGCGCTGGTGGGTTGCCGCGGCACTCCCGGCAGCGCTTCTGTTGGGCGCCTTCGCCCTGATTCCACGTGCAACGCAAAGCCCGTCTGTCTCTTTCGAGTTGCATCCTCCGCCGGAAAATTCGTTCCGTACCCGTTTTGAGATTTCTCCCGATGGGCGAACATTGCTCTTTCGGGCCGTGGATCAGCAGGGCAACGCTCTTTTATGGACTCGGAACTTGAATGAGTCCGCGGCAAAACCCCTCATTGCGACAGCCGGGGCGCGCGTGGGATTCTGGTCTCCCGACGGACGCCAGATCGGGTTTGGAACCGACACCAAACTGAAAATTCTGGATCTCTCTTCCGGCGCGTCGCGCACGCTTTGCCAGACGGGTCCACTAACTGGCGGCACCTGGGCACGCAATGGCATCATTCTCTACAGCTACGCTTCGCTCCGCCGCGAAGGCGTGATCCGGCGCATCAGCGAGGATGGCACCGGTGCCCGCACTGTGACCGCATTGAACCTGCCGGCGGAGGAGCATACGCACCTCTCGCCCCGTTTTCTTTCGGATGGTGAACACTTTGTCTACACCGCCCTAAGCAACCGCGACATGGAAACCAGTCGCCAATCGGGAGCAGTTTATATGGGCCGCCTGGGCTCCGACGAACGAAAACTGATTTTGCGCGGAAGCGGGTCTGTAATGGCCGCCGCCGACCGTCTTTTCTATCTCCGGAATGGCCGGTTGTTCAGTCGGATATTCAATTTTCGGAAAAACGATTGGAGTGG
>JBBSHP010000904.1:0-2783 GCA_038232555.1 Bryobacterales bacterium | reverse complement strand
CGCTAGTGGAGACCGTCCTGGTAGGCTGAGTCTTAATGCGCCAAAAACTCGTAATCACCCTTGCAGCGCTCGCGGGCCTGATTCTCACCTGGAACCTGCACACCATGTTCATCAACGTTCCGGACGAGGTGAATCAAGGCGCGATTTTTCGGATCTTCTACTTCCACTTCCCGGCCGCGATCACATCCTTTACCGGCTTCTTTATTGCCATGTTCTGCGGGATCGCGTACCTGGTCAAGAAAGATCTGCGCTATGACTCTGTGGCTGCCTCCATCACGGAGGTTTCTCTCGCCTTCGCCGTGATCACGCTCTTCACGGGCATGATTTGGGGGCGTATCATCTGGGGTATTTGGTGGACGTGGGATCCACGGCTCACGTCCTACTTGGTCTGTCTCCTGCTCTACATGGGGTACTTAATGCTGCGCCGCGCCATTGACGACCCCACCCAACGCGCCCGGCTCTCCGCGGTGCTATCGATCTTCGCCTGCAGTGACATCGTTATTGTGTGGAAATCGATCGAGTGGTGGAATACCCAGCATCCCGGACCCGTGATCAGCATCCGCAACGGTGGCGGCATGTCACCCGGCATGGAAGCGCCCCTGTGGTGGAACTTCGCTGCGTTGCTGATGTTATGCACAGCCTTGATCCTGATCCGCACGAGGCAGGAAGATATGCGCCGCGAAATAGACGCTATGCGCCGTTACGCGCATGCGATGTAGGAGCTGACAAAGATGGACGCGCGCAACTTCACTTACATGTTCTACGGGTTCTCCGTAGCGTGGCTGGTTATCATGCTGTACGTGATCTCGATCGCCGTGCGCGAACAGCGCTTGCGCCAGGAGCTGGACCGCGTCAAACGCATGATCGAACAAGGAGAGAGGGAGGTCAAAAGATGAATCGACGGAATCTTCTCAAGTACGCAGGTTTGTCGTTCGCAGGCCTGGCAACCAAGCGTGAACTGGCCGGCCAGGCGAAGGTGGACAAAGCAGTGCGCGGCCTGCCCGCCCCCAAGATCAAGGACGTGCGCGTGATCGCCACGGCTCCGGCCGGTCTTCGGTTAGTCGTGGTCAAAATTATTACCGATCAGGATGGGCTCTACGGGTACGGCTGCGCCACCTTCACGCAGCGCGCGGACTTAGTCGTGCCGGCCGTCGAGAAGTACCTGAAGCCTTTCCTGCTGGGCCGCCCGACGGATCGCATCGATGACACCTGGCAGGCCATGTACAACAGCTCCTATTGGCGCAACGGGCCTGTGCTGAACAACGCCATCAGCGGCGTTGATATGGCGCTGTGGGACATCAAAGGGCGTCAGGCGGGCATGCCGGTTTACGAACTACTAGGGGGTAAGTCACGCGAGGCAGCGGACTGCTACACGCATGCCGACGGCGCCGAAATTCCGCAGGCCATCGATGCGACCCGGGCCATCATGGAGCGCGGCTTTCGCTTTGTACGCGTCCAGGTAGGCGTGCCCGGGATGGCAGGATATGGCGCGCGGCGAACGGAATCGAAAATAGGCGATTCACTTGCGGCGGGACCGGTATATGAGGCTGCCCCTTATATGCGCCGCGCGTTGAGGCTGTTTGAAGCGTGCCGCGAGCAGTTAGGCGACGAGATCGAACTGGTCCACGACGTTCATGAACGCGTGCACCCCATCCAAGCCGTGCGCTTCGCCAAAGATGTCGAAAAGTTCCGGCTCTTCTTCCTGGAAGACGCGCTCTCGCCCGAAGACATCGACTACTTCAAAATGATCCGGCAGCAGTGCGCGACACAGATAGCCATGGGTGAGCTGTTCAACAGCCCGCACGAGTGGATTCCGCTGATCTCGCAACGTCTCATCGACTTTATCCGGATCCATCCTTCCCAGGCGGGAGGGCTGACGCCTTGCCGCAAAATAGCGGCATTGGGTGAAATGTTCAACGTGCGGACCGCCTGGCACGGCCCCGGCGATCTGTCACCCATTGGGGCGGCCAGCAATATCACGCTCGATGTTGCGATTCAGAATTTCGGAGTCCAGGAATACACCCCATTTCCGGCCCGCGTCCAGGAGGTGTTTGAAGGCTGTCCTGTGATTAAGAGAGGCTATTGGTATCCGAATGACAGCCCCGGCTGGGGCATCGAAGTGAACGAGCAGGCTGCGGCCAAGTATCCCTTCGGGAGCTTTGAACAGGGCGAGCGCAAAACTTTGAATGGGGGTTGGGGCGAGGTACGGCGGCGCGACGGGGGCATCATCAAACAGTGACCATGCAGATCGAACCGGTGGCGCTGGAAGGCCGCCATGTACTTCTCGAGCCGCTCTCGCTCGATCATCACGCCGCCCTCTGTGAGATCGGCCTGGAGCCCGAATTGTGGCGGTGGACCATTGCGGAAGTCCTCACACCCGAGGACATGCGCACATACATGGAGACTGCTTTACAGTGGCAAAAGGACGGTACCGCTTTGCCGTTTGCGACGATCGACAAAGCTGCGGGGCGCGTGGTCGGCAGCACTCGCTTCATGAATATCGATAAGCTGCATCGGAGACTCGAGATCGGGTCCACCTGGATCGGCAGATCGTGGCAGCGCACCGTGGTAAACACCGAAGCCAAGTACTTGATGCTGTGTCACGCTTTTGAAACCCTGGGCTGCATCCGGGTTGAGTTGAAGACCGATTCGTTCAACCAACAATCCCGCAACGCCATGCTGCGGATGGGAGCCAAGGAAGAAGGCATATTCCGTAACCATATGATCTGCTACGGCGGCCGCATCCGGCACTCGGCCTGGTATAGCGTGATCGATTCGGAGTG
>JBBSHP010000903.1:0-2784 GCA_038232555.1 Bryobacterales bacterium | reverse complement strand
ATCCGAGTCAAGGGTGAATGGATGTACCTCTACCGAGCTGTCGACAAGGGCGGGAAGACCGTCGATTTTTACCTGAGCCGGAAGCGCGAAGTGAACGCAGCCAAGGCCTTTCTGCGCAAGGCGGGGAAGGAACAGCGGATTCCGACGAAGAGCACGCTCGACGCCTTAGACGCATCCCATCGTGCCGTGGCTGATCTGAAAGGGACCGGAGAGTTGCCGAAGCGAGTTCAGGTCCGAAGCAGGGCTCTGGTGCAAATTCAAAGTTAAGCCAAAGTCGGTCGGTTTCGTCCTGTCCAATTAGAGGTTTTGGATTACACAGCCAAGGCGGCTTGCCAGATCTCCGGCATCGTCGCCGTGCATCCGCCGAGCTTGCCGATTTTGAACTGGCCCTTCTTGATCTTCTCCGCCAACTCGATTCCACTGATCACAACCGTCGCAGTTCGAAAGCTCTTCAGCCCCAGCATCGGCCGAAGCCGTTGTTTCACTCGTCTGTGATCCTGTTCGATAGTCCAAACGCAAATGACAAAAACGGGTTTGTTCGCCAGCTTGTCCCGTCGGCATGACATAACGGATCTCTACTTCGCCGTCGGTGACGATGACACGGTCAATCAGGAGCTCCACTAATTGCCGTTTTTGCTCAAAGCTCGCTTGTGCCACTCCCTGTTGCACGCGCTGAGAGAAGTTCTCCATCGAACGGGACAGCCCCGCTAGCTCATTTTGCCGATCCGCTTGTGCCTCCAGTTGTTTCTGCTGTGTTTCTAGCATGTCCCGACGTTGTTCCAAATCGCTACGGCGTCGCCGGTACTCTTCTATATACACAATGCCGGCCAAGTAAGCCTCGGTCAACCGATCCAGTTGCTGCACCAAACTGGCCTGCCCACGACGGAGTCCTTGCTGCCGCGCCTGCATCTCTTGCGGCAGCCAGTGTCCACCATGCGCTCTCTCCAGCGCTTGGGCCACTTGCTCGGGGTGCGTCAGCATCTCACAAAGATCCTTCCAGACCAACTCGTCCAGGCGTTCTGCCGGACTCAGCCGCGAGGGACACTTCTGCTCACGATGGGAGAACAGGGCGGGCAGCTTGCCGGTGCACGAGTAATAGCGCAAACCATGGATGGTGGTTCGGGCCAGGCACGCCAAGCCACAAACGCCGCAGCTGACCAGAGCCCTCAGCAGATACGGATGCGCCTTGTTGTTGCGATGGGCAAACCGGCGGTTCGTAACCAATCGCGCCTGCACTCGATCGAACTGTTCCTGGCTTACTACCGCAGGGATCTGAGCAACCAGTATCCATTCATCCCGAGGCGCATCTACACGGCTGAAAGCGGAATGCTTCCGCGGTGCTGTGGCCGAGCGTCGATCCAGTGATCCGCGGCGGTGCCAACGGTTGCCATATACCAAACCCACATACGCCGGATTGGTCAACAACGCTCGAATACTCGCTAGATTCCACCGTGCGCGGCCTCGTGCTGTGGGAATGCCCCGCTGGTGCAATAACCGGGCCAGCGAACAAAAGCTATGCGCGTCCTCGGCATACCATGCAAACATCTCGCGCACGACTGCGGCTTCGGACTCCTCCAGGCGTACCCCGGCCGGATCGCGCGGCCGGTCCGGGTCGACCCGGTAGCCGTAAGGCGGGCGTGTCCATGGCAGCAGCAGGCCAGCTTCGAGTTTCCGGAGACGGCCTCGGCGCATCCTCTCTGTAATCAGCGTACGCTCGTATTCGGCCACTGCGCCACGGATCTGTAGAAGCAACTGATCATGGGGGTCCTGGCTCATGGGCCGATCCAAAAACTCGACCCGGCAACCATATTTTTCCAGTTCCTCTAGCAGGAGAACCTGATGTACATAGTTCCTGGCAAGCCGGTCAGGCGCTGTCATCGCGATCAGGTCCAATTCACGACGGGCGACGCGATCTCGCAGGCGGTCCAGGCCAGGACGTTTCAGCGTGCTTCCACTGTGGCCGTCGTCCCGAAAAACATTCTCGAGGGGAACATTCCAGCCTTGCTGTTGTGCTTGTTTCGCTAGGCGTTCAATCTGTTGTTCGATCGTTTGCGTCTGTGCCTGGCGTTGGGTAGATACCCGGACGTACATTGCTATTCTCATGATGGATCTCCGTTGCCGGAGGTTTGAGGAGTACGACGGCTTCTTCGTTCCTGCCGCTTGGTTGGCTCCAGGTCAATAGGTATTGGTAGGCTCGATCCCACCGATACTGCCCGTCTGGTTGCTCCTGTATGCTGCGTCGAAGCTTCCACTTGCGTCGCATTCGTCCCTCCCTGCGGGACGGATTCTGCAACAACGGGATTAGCTGTTGCCGGACGGGATCTCAGGGCCAGCCGTGACCAGCTCAGGCGTAGTTGTGTTCGGCGTACGAAACAGAATTTGTCATTTGTGATTAGACCATCTCGATCATATTATTGAGGTACCTGCTCGACCGCACTCGGACCCGCCGCGGCAAGCAGCCTTCCCCCTTCAGTTCTCGCACGGCACGATGGGATGCAGCGTAAGCATCGAGAGTAATCACGCGTGGCGTGCCAACACTCTTCATCGCTTTGCGGAAGAAGTGTTTCGCGGCATTCACATCCCGCCTCTCGCTGAGAGAAAAATCGACCGTCTGCCCGACTTTATCCACCGCCCGGTACAGATAGGTCCACCGGCCCTTCACCCTTATTCGTCGAGCCACATCGCCCAACCGCCAACCGGCCGCGCATACCGGCTTCAGCGCTTCTCAAATTCCGGCACGTAGCGCTGCACCCAACCAGAATCGTCGTGTGCACAAGCACCACT
>JBBSHP010000902.1:0-2785 GCA_038232555.1 Bryobacterales bacterium | reverse complement strand
GACAGCGTTGCTGTCCTGGATTTCCGGGTTCAAAACCCCTCCGATCTCCCGTTCGTCGTTCGCACCGTGAAGCTGACCCTTGAAAAGGCTGATGGCCAGAAGGAGGAGGGAAGCTTGGTGTCCAAGATGGACATCAATCAGCTATTTCAGTACAACCGCTTCCTGGGTTCCCCCTATAACGAGACGCTCACCCTGCGCGACAAGGTCCCGTCCCACGGACAGATCGATCGCATGGTGGCGGCGCGCTTCGACGTCCCGCAGCAGCAGCTCGAAAGTGGCAAGTCTTTACACCTGTGGATGCAGGACATGGATGGTACTGAGTTCGAGACCAGCTACAAGCTGAAATAGGTGGTCTTCCCTGCCCCGCGGACAAGTGGGCCGGCCTTGGCGAAATTACACTACTCTTACAAATCAAAAGCGGAATCGCTGTTAAATTGGAATTAGTGAAAACTGAAACGGTTAGCATGCCAACGCGTACCTCCCTGAACATGCCAAAGCGGACTTCTTCGAACTGGATTTCCCTGAACTGGATTTCGGCCGTCGTGTTTGGCCTGTTCCATGTTGGGGCGATCGCCGCTCTATTTATGTTCAGTTGGCGCAATCTGGGTGTCGCGCTCGTCCTATACTGGATGGCGACCGGGCTAGGGATCAGCCTGGGATACCACCGCCTGCACACGCACCGCTCCTACAAAGTACCGCTCGGCCTAGAGTATTTCTTCGCCGTCTGCGGCGCGTTGACACTGGAAGGCGGGCCCATCTTTTGGGTCGCTACCCATCGCATCCACCATCAGCATTCGGATCAACCCGGGGACCCGCATTCTCCTCATGACGGCGGCTTTTGGGCCCACATGGGTTGGATTTTGTTCGGCGAAGTGAATCACAACAATACGAAAGCCAATGCCAAGTATGCTCCGGATCTAGCCAAACACCAATTTTATGTGTGGTTGAACAACTATCATTGGATTCCCCTCGTCATCCTTGGTCTCCTGCTGCTGGCGATTGGCGGCCTCCCGATGATGTTGTGGGGTGTCTGTCTTCGTGTGGTATTCGGCCTGCATGCTACTTGGTTGGTGAATTCCGCAACCCACATGTGGGGAAAACGCCGTTTCGCCACCCGCGACGATTCCCGCAATAACTGGTGGGTCGCTCTGATCACTTTCGGAGAAGGCTGGCACAACAATCACCACGCCCATCCCACTTCGGCCCGGCACGGCTTGGCTTGGTATGAATTCGACCCGTCCTGGATTTCGCTGAAGGTCCTGAAGTTCTTCGGCATCGCTACGTCCATCAAAGTCGCCAAAGTCACCAGCAGCTACGCCGAACGCGAAGCCGCCTAACTGCTCTCGCGCGCCTCGCGCTCTCACGCTGATTTGAAAGGTGTTGCTGACCCGCCATTTCGGCTGGGCTTGCGTTGCTCTTAGGCCCTTGACGGCACCGATGCAACCCGACAACCAATAGCTACTTCTTGGTTTGCGAGGTGCGTGCCGCGGCTGCGTACCGCGACCATAAGGAGCTGCCAGCGGCGCAGGCCGGTCGTGGCGGCCGCGCGCGATAAGGATCGGCCGGCTCGGCCAGCACGGGGCCAACGCGGACCCGCGTTCTTGAAGTGACCATAAAGTTTAGTTGCAAAATGTCACGCACTCGGTAATTATGTAATCCATGATCCCCAACATGCTCGGTGCGTATGGCGAGTGGGCAGCCCAGGCTATGCAGGATCCGGCGCGGTTGTCTTTCAGGCAACCGATGTTCGGCAACGTAGAAGCTTGGCGGGCCGTAGCGCGAGCGAGATATCGGGAAATGTTGATGGGCCCGGGCGGCGGGATCACTCCCGTCGCAGTCGTGCAGCACCATCTTAACTTCGACGGGCTGTCGATTGAGCACGTGCAGTGGCAACTCCCCTATGGACCTCCAACCGAGGCGCTGGTGCTGAAGCCTGCCGGAGCCACGGGAAAATTGCCGGGAATTGTCGGATTACACGACCATGGCGGAAACAAGTATTTCGGTGTGCGAAAGATCACGCGCATGTCGAAGGACCCGCATCCGGCGATGCTGCGGCATCAAGCGCAGTATTATGGGGGACTCGCGTGGGCAAATGAGTTGGCGAAACGCGGGTATGTCGTGCTGGTGCACGACACCTTCACGTTCGGGAGCCGGCGGATGCGGCTGGCCGATCTTCCCGGAAGGATTCGGAACGACCTGTTGGAAGCCAACCCGGAAGCTGAGGACGAGATCCAGCGGTATAACCAGTTCGCGGGTAATCACGAGCATGTGATTGCCAAGAGTTTGTTCAGTGCTGGAATGACTTGGCCCGGAGTGTTTGTCTATGATGATCAGCGCGCCTTGGACTACCTGGTATCGCGACCAGACGTCGATGCAACCAGGATCGGGTGCGGCGGCCTTTCAGGCGGAGGGTTGCGCACCGTTATGCTGACGGGAGCCGATGAACGCATCCGCTGCTCGTGTTGCGTGGGGATGATGACCACCTGGCGCGACTATCTCCTGAACAAGTGTTACACGCACACCTGGATGTGCTATGTGCCGGGACTGCCCCGGGATCTGGACTATCCGGAGGTGCTCGGGCTGGGTGCGCCGAATCCGGTTCTGGTTTTGAACAACCGGCAGGATACGCTGTTTACGATGCCGGAAATGGAACGGGCGGACCGGATACTTGGAGAAGTATACAAGAAAGCCGGAATGCCGGAGCGTTACCATGCCAGCTTTTACGACGGACCGCATAAGTTTGACGCGGAGATGCAAAAGGAGGCTTTTGCCTGGTTTGACCGCT
>JBBSHP010000901.1:0-2785 GCA_038232555.1 Bryobacterales bacterium | reverse complement strand
TCTCGGCGCAGCTCTTCTGTTCCGATGTACGCGTATTGGCAGATGCGGCAAGCGTATGCCATGATCTTGGCTTCGACATTGTTGATATTAACTTCGGATGTCCGGTGAACAAGGTGGTGAAGTGCAACGGTGGCTCCGGCCTCTTGCGAGATCTTCCGCTGGTTGAGCAAATCCTGAAGGCAGTGCGCGCCTCCATCTCGATTCCTCTGACAATGAAGTTTCGGGCCGGCTGGAACGATGAGGAACTCGTGGCAGTTCGGATGGCCCAACTAGCTGAAGATTGTGGTCTCCAAGCCGTGGCTTTGCATCCACGCACCCGCGCGCAGGGCTACGCTGGCAAGGCAGATTGGACGCGCATCGCTGAAGTAAAAGCGGCCGTCCGTCATATTCCGGTCATTGGGAATGGTGACATCCTGGCGCCTGAGGATGCCGTACGTATGGTGGACCAGACTGGTTGTGACGCGGTGATGATCGGACGCACTGCCTCTTCGAACCCCTGGATCTTCCGACAGATTCAGCAGTACGTGGATACCGGCACGTACGATCATCCACCCGAGCGAAAACGCTACGACATCATGCGGACTTACTTCAAAATGCTGTACGACCGCGACGCCCCGGACGCGGTTGGCAAGATGAAGCAGTTTGCCACCTACTTCACGCACGGGGTTCGTAACGGGTCCAAGCTCCGGGTGGACATCTATAAAGCTCTCACGGCCGAACAGATCCTCAACCAGGTGGATGCCTTCTTTGAACGAGAGCTCGAATCTGTTCCAGCCTGACGAACCGGCACCCCCCGCCGGGCCGCTAAAAAAAGTACAGTTGATTACTGACGGCGCTTGTATCGGCAACCCCGGACCGGGCGGATGGGCCTGTGTCTTGCGCTATGGCGATTACAAGAAGGAGCTGTACGGCGCCGATCAACAGACTACCAACAATCGCATGGAGTTGATGGCTGCCATCGAGGGGTTGCGCGCATTGAAGCAGCCGTGCGAGGTGGAAGTAATCACGGATTCCCAATACGTCAAGAATGGGATTACAAGCTGGATCGAGAACTGGAAGCGCAAAGGCTGGAAAACGAGCGATAAGAAGCCGGTGGTCAACCAGGACCTCTGGCAGGAGCTGGATGAACAAAACCGGCGCCATCGCACCAAGTGGTCATGGACAAAAGGCCACGCTTCCCACGCCGACAACAATCGCTGCGACGAATTGGCGACTCGCGCTGCCCGCACGCAGACCAGTAAGGGAGTCTAACTTTAACTAAGCCTGCTATTCTGAATGGCAGGGAGCACATATGGGTTGCGGCAATAGCATGATGGGGAGTAAGCCGGAAGAACCGAGCGCTGGCGGCCGCCAAGTCTTCTGCGTGAAATTCCAGAAGGAGATGCCCGGCCTGGATGAGATCCCGTTCGAAGGTCATCCCCTGGGCCAGCGAGTCTACGACAATGTCTCCAAGGAAGCCTGGAAACTTTGGCTGGAGCACATGAAGATGATCATGAACGAATACCGCCTGAATCTGGGCACGCAGGAAGCGCAGGAGTTCCTGTTGAAGCAGATGGAAGATTACTTCTTCGGCGAGGGCTCCTCATTTCCGCCCGGCTACGTCCCCCCTCGCGCTAAGAGCTAAGAAGTCGTCGGTCGTTCCTTCAGCTCGTCTGGATGTGGTGTAATCAAGCCACATGCGAATTAGCCGAGTGCCCTACTTGGCCTTGGTCCTAACCATCGAGGGCCAGATTGCAAGCCACGCGGGTAATTCGAAACAAGCGGCAACCCAACGCCTCCAGGCGCCCGTATCATTCGAAGCAAACCAAGGCCAAGCCGGTTCCGGAGTGGATTACCTCTGCTCCGGAGTGAATCGCTGGTATTCGGTTTCGGGGCAGGGCGCAACGCTGCAGTTAACCAATCCACTCAAGATTCGATTCGTTGACGCCAACCTCGATTCCCGGCACGAGGGCTTGGACCGGCAGAAGGCGGGCAACAACTACCTGATCGGAGACGATCCCAAAGGATGGCTGGTGGACGTACCGACCTATGGACGGGTTCGTTACCGGCAGGTCTGGCCTGGCGTTGACGTCGTTTATTACGGGACTGAGGAGAGGCTTGAATACGACTTGATCGTAGCCCCGCACTCGAATACCGGTAGGATTCAGCTCGCCTTCGAGGGTGCCGATTCGGTGTCATTGAATTCTGAGGGCGACCTGGTGATGGAAGTGAGGGGTACGAGAGTAACGCAGCGCCGGCCAGCCCTATTTCAAACGATCAATGGCCGACAGGTCAACGTAACAGGCCAGTACAAAGTGGGACTAGATCACAAGGTCAGAATCCTGGTAGGGAATTATGACGAGAGCCGTGAGCTAACGATCGATCCTGTGATCCTCTATTCGGTTCCGATACTAGGACCCGCATTGGCTTCCGGGAATGCAATCGCAACGGACTCCGCGGGTACCGCCTACATTACGGGCCAGTCTGTCGCGCTTGGGTCACCCGCCCAGCGCCAAGGCTACTTGTTAAAGCTGAATCGCTCAGGCACTCCGGCTGCGCAAGCTACCTTCTTTGGCTCAACGGACGGCCCCACCGTGGGGAACGGTATCGCGCTGGATGGCTCGGGCAATATCTATATTACTGGAACGACCAGCACTCAAAATTATGGTTCGTCAGAAAAACTCGTGGGTTGATTCGGGCTCTGGGAGCTTGCCAAGTGAGTGATAGAGAGCGAGTTCGAGGCAGCGGAAGGTCCGGAAGCCGTAGGATTTTCTCATAGTGACTTTGGCTTTGTTGTTCAGGCCCT
>JBBSHP010000900.1:0-2794 GCA_038232555.1 Bryobacterales bacterium | reverse complement strand
CCTCGCGACGACGCCCTTGCGTTTCGCTATGACTTCACCTCCATCAGGTTGTCAAAAGGACTTTCACCTTCGAGCTGTCGAACATGCTCGGCACACATAAAAAAGGCGGGAGGGCTTGGGGCCGTCCCGCCTGAAAAAGGAGAAAGAAGCGCCTACAGGTTTAAATCGCGGGTCAACGTAAAGCTTAGACGGGTTTCGGATGGCACTTTGACCTTCTGACCACGCAGAACCTGAGCACCAGTTCCGAGCGCTGCTCCGCTGGCTGCCCCGATAGCGGCACCTTTGCCCCCTCCGGCAATAGCCCCAATGATCGCCCCTAAAGCGGCGCCTCCGCCGATAACCTCCGCAGACTGGGTGCCGCGGGAGTTTGAAGAGACGTTTTCATTACTCGTATTGATGTCGTAGGTCCGCCCATTGGCCTGAAAGCTAGCGAGCGCCAACGTAACATCTTCGCGGCCTGTAATGCGCCCGCCTTGTTGTACTCGCACCACCTGAATCGTGGCATCAGAACCAGCCGGAGCTACCGTTTGTCCGTTTACGACAACTGGTTGGTCGATGCTGGCGTGATAGGTATCGCCGGAATGCGTAGCGTCTGAATCAACTGAATCAATCATCCGAACCGTAATTACGGTTCCGGCGGGAATCACTCCACTCGCGTTGTACCGGTCGTTTTGAGCGGAGTTCCGGTCGCTGTTCGTGGAATACCGGTCGTTGTTTGTGGAATACCGATCATTAGTGCGAGTGCGATCGGATGGAAAAGAAGTATTGGACCTGTTCTGGTCGTTGTACCGGCCCTGATCGTCGTAACGCCCGCGTTGATCATTGCGCGCGGCACTCAAATTGCCGTCGTTCCCGAACGAAATACTGTCAATGCTGCCTATCTCGAACCGGTCCGTTTGTCCGCCATCCCGCCGAAAGCTGATGTCGTTGCGTGTAGCGCTCTGAAACGTGCCGGTGATTACCCGGCCGTCCCGCAGCCGCAGCGTATCCGCTTGTAATGTGAACACGGCCAGAGCGAGTACCGAAGATCCGAAAAGTATGCTGGATTTCATCTATTCACCTCTAGCCATGTTCGAGCAATCTTCCGGCCAACTACTTGGTGCCACTCTTGTAAGAATTCAATAGCGGATACAGCGAACTGGCAGCGGCTGGTGGGGGAACCGACCCGGACAGAATTTCCCGTTGCCGAATCGCACGCCCGTAAATTGCCTGGTTATCTTCTTTATCCGGACGGAGCGTGGACCCATCGAGAGTGATGCCGGCGAACACGCCCCGCGCACGGGAGTAGGACAGAATTTCAGCATGCATCTTGGCGTCCGTTTGCGCTCCAGCACTTCGACCTACAGGGCCAGCCATAGCTGACGCGTCTCCACCGAACGTGAACTTGTCCTCCATCAGCTTATCTTCCCCCGATTTGTTCATCACCACAAAGACCAGATCCGTTTCCCCAGCACCAATCTGCAATCCCACGCTTCCGCCTTCAACGCGAATCGTGGAAGGGCCGCTCCAGCCGTTGGCTGTCCGGCAAGTCAAGATACCTTTTCCATACTTAGCGCCTACGACGAAGCCGACCCGCTTCAGATTCGGAACAATTCCGATGCACTGGGCCCGCTCGAGAATCTCGCGGGGAATACCCTTATCGGGCGCACTCATGATTTCGCTGAAAACCGTCCCGGATTCCTGGATACGCTTTTCTGCCGACGCTTCAGAGGCGGCGAACAAAAACCCGGGGCTAAGATACACAAACAATGCTGCTGTTCTTTTCATGTGTTCTCTCCTATTAAGTGCTAATTAAGTGCTAAATTTAAATTCACTGGGTGAGCGGGGTTCCAGCGTCCAGCACCTTCCCCCCGGATGCTGGCGTTAAGCCCGGGCGGCAACCGCACGCTGCCGTTTCACGAGCGGATTATCGGGACCCTCCCCAGCTTTGCGGCCAAGTCGTTTCCCAACACTCCGCCGTGCACGGAGCAGACGGATGCGCACGGCGGTCTCCGTCCAGCCCTGCGAGGAAGCGATTTCCTGGACTTTGTATCCTTCCAGGTAGTGGCGCTGCAGAACCAGCTTGTCGTTGGTCTTGCAACACTTCAGGATGCGACGGACGTCGATGGCTGCCAGGTTAACCTTCGGCGGGGTCGAAAGCTCAGGCAAGGTTTGAAGCAGCGGTTCGCGGCGGATATAGCTGCGGTGAATGTTCAAGGCGATGCTATTCATCCACGTCAATACCATGTTGGTGTCGCGCAGCTGCCCCAGGCGCTCCCAACCCTTGGCCCAGGCCGCCTGAGCAGTTTCCTGGGCCGAGTCGTACGATAAGCCGCGCGATACCAGGAACCGGACTGTCAGGTTGTAGCCCTTCTGATATGCGCTTCCATACTCTTCTCTGGTCATTTATGTTCCCCTGGTCTCAGTATTGATTCTCAGATATCTACGCGGTGTGAAAGTTCGTCCTAAACGCCTGCTGCCGTGCTGCGCCGTGATTTACGCGAAGTCCCTTCTTCTTCGTTGCTCGGCCCTGCATTCAGCGCACGCACATTCACAAATTTCTTCGCAATCATGGTGAGCTTCTTGTCCGCTTCAACTTCTTCCTTCAGTGTCTGGTCAAGAAGGCGGGCAGCCTCTTTGTGGCCTAACGCTTCCGCCATCGTCCGGACCGTACCGTAACCGGCCATCTCGTAGTGCTCCACTCTCTGGGCAGCTCCAATTAGCCCCGCGTCCAGAATCTCCGGGACTATATCTTCTTGCATCATTTCTTGACCTTCCAGGACCAAGCCCTTCATTGCTTCGCATTTCTTGCCTT
>JBBSHP010000899.1:0-2794 GCA_038232555.1 Bryobacterales bacterium | reverse complement strand
GCTGCTCAACGTCGCCATGCAGCTTGACGATATTCAAACGACCATAATCGAACGATACGGGGGGGTCCGTGTTGACTATCTTCCGGAATTTGGTCCCGTTTACCGTCGCGGCACTTTCAAGCAGAGTATCGAGGTTAGTTGTGTAAATACGGCCGGTCGGTAGTAAATTGATGAGAGCTGAATGCAAGGCGGTCGGTTCGTTGTTGCCCCATGCGTTTAGTTTGTTGCGCAGCTTTTCAGTAAGGCTTAAACGGTGAAAATCGTTCTCATAGAACTGCGCGAGGTCCAAGAACGAAGTATTCGGAGGGCAATCGGGAAATTCGACCCAAAGTGGTTCCATCAGCGATGCCCAATTCGGCATACCTGCCTCAATTGATATGCCAGCACCGGCGAATATCGATGTGGTACCAGCCGCAAACTGCTCGACCAGCTCACTAGGAATTCTAGCCATTCAGCAACCTCCTACCGAGGGCCTAAATATACCAAACTTGAGTGGGGTAATAGGCGTCGCTCCAACGTGAAGGAACGGGAGACACTTCTCGTTAATACGACACAATAGTCTTTTCGGTTGTCATCCCGTGATCGGGAAAATCGAGGGAACCGAAAACGCCGTTTCTTGGAGAGTGAATGGAATACGCGGGAAAAGATTTTGTTGTAGGCGATACACAAATCGTATCGCTGGAGGTTCCGGCGTGTGGGAGCAGTAATAGACCGGGGTTCACGAAAGCAAAGATCGCGCCCGGCCGAGGCATGATGACGCTGCAGCTACGCGCGCGCATGGAGGGAACTAGCGAATTTGACGTTCTGTATTGCCCCCCGCTCGAGCAGGCTCTGCGCATTCTAAACGACGACTCCGACAGGTTTGGGAATGCTTCGTTCAGCTTCGGGGCCGCCGTTTTGGTCCCGTTTGCAAACCGGGTCCGAGGGCGTTTATCAGCAGACGGCAGGCACATTGAAGCGCACATCGATGCACGACAGGTTCACCTACCGGCAAACTGGGGCGGCAGAAAGCCGGGTGCGGAGCGGTACGCGATGCACGGTCTTATCTTGTCGCTGGTAGCGCAGAATATCACGCACGAGCGGACGGAAACGGCGGATACGGTCATGGCTGAACTTCATGCCGGAAACTTCGGCGGCCATTGGGTCTCTTCTGCTGATCTAATCGTCGAACACGTACTCGCGGCCGATGTATACGCGATCCGAGTTACGGCGAGAAATTCTGGAAAGGATCCATTGCCGATTGGTATTGGCTGGCATCCGTATTTTGCATTACCGAGCGGAGCGCGCGCGCAAGCGCGCCTGCGTGTGCCCGCACACGAACGTCTAATCGTAAACAACTACGACGACGTGCTGCCCACAGGCGAGATCATTCCCGTTAAAGACACTGCATACGATTTTTCGACACTCGGTGGCAAACCGTTAGGTGAAATGTACCTAGATGATTGTTTCGTCGGCCTCGAAAAGTGTCCTGAGGGTGAAACCGTCACGGAAATCACGGACCCGCAGTCTGCTTACGGTGTTCGCGTAGTGGCTCGTTCATCGCAGGTGCGAGCCATACAGGTCTTTGCACCACCGGATAAGCCTTTCATCGTCGTTGAGCCGCAATTCAATTGGGCTGATCCGTTTGGAAAGCAATGGCCATCCGGCGTGAACACCGGCATGATCCATGTCCAACCTAATGAAGCTGTAACTTACTCCGTAGAACTCCGCCTTTTTGTTCCCTAAAGACAGCGATGCGGCGGAAATAATGGACACTTACGGCGAAAGTTGTGCTACATCTCACCTGCGGGGAGAATACAGCGGCGTCCGGTATGTTTTCCCGAGGCCGGATCTATCGGTGCTAATGCTGGCGCTGTGGATAGGACCATTCCGGCTGCGTTCCATGCGGATTGTATAAGCCGAGTGGAAGAGAAACTCGGGATACATCTATCAAAGCTTTCTCAGACGCGGTATGAATCCGGTGATGGGCTGGTACGGCTAACCTGTGCCGTCTCGGCTGAACACAACGAAAAAGGCGATACGCCGTACTTCTGGTTCGCATTTCATAGGCATCAGCTTGAGTTTCTTCAGACAGCCAAAAATCCCTGGATCTGCTTCGGTTGCGGCTCAGCGGAAACAACGCTTCTCCTTCCGCTTTCGTTGATGCAGGAACGCTTGGCCCACATAAGCATCACAAAGAGCGAGGATCGCGAATATTGGCACGTAGTTGTTCAGAAGAAAGGGGGCCGAGTGATCCTGCGCCTTTTACGCGGAACTGATGGACCCGACCTGACAAGTTATCAGGTCGGGCCGACTACAAAATCTTAAAGGCAACGAGCAAGTACTTTTGACCCTTGCTCAGATCGCCTGGAAGCAAGGGTTTCGGTCATTGGATCTGGGCTACGGCCATATTGAGGTAGTGGCTCAGTTCGGAATTTGGCCGCCTTTCGGCCACGTTGTAGCCGATGGCGGGATCGTTCGATTTGACGGCGCGGATAAACTCGATTTCCCTCGCCCGTACCTCCACAGGCGTGGCGGTTTCCGACTCCTGAAGGATCTCCCGCCTGATCGTGAAGTCGCGCCGCTGTACGCAGCAGCCGTGATAGAACGCCAAAGTCCTCAGGGAAGACAGTGGCTGCGCTCGTAAAACGCATGCGTTTCGCTGAAGATGGCGTGACCTAACAGTCGTGTCGTCAGGGGCCATTCGACCGCGCTTGAGGAACTTGACCGGCCAGGCGGCCCTTGTTCTGGCCGGCAAAAAGGGGCCAACTGTCGCGGTAGGGACGACCATTGCTGGCCGCCCCCCGCACAGATC
>JBBSHP010000898.1:0-2803 GCA_038232555.1 Bryobacterales bacterium | reverse complement strand
ATTGGACGTATAACGGACGCCGTAGTTCACGTTTAAGCGCGGCGACATTTGCCAGTTATCCTGTGCCCACCCATCGAACGAATTGACGTAGTAGACGCGCTGCGGGTCCCCGGTCGCAATGGAGCCATTCCCGGCAGCGATGTAGCCGCCCAGGAAATCCGCAAAAGCTCTTTGCGTTGCGCTGAAACTTTTATCATCCGCCCACGGTTCCGCAGAACCATCGAAGGAGAACCCGCTATTCCGGTGAACTCTGCGAGGTCGATGCCGAAGTGCCCGAAAGCGTTCGGAAGCGCCTGGAAGAGTTCCTGGTCGCGTAGAACTCTGTCGAGATGACCGCGGCTGCCCGGAAATTGTCCGTCCGGGGTAGCATGAATTTGCCCAGCAGGGAAGCCCTTTCGCATCGCTTTACACCGTTTCAGGGCCGCTTGAGAGGGCCCCGCGCGTAAGCTGGCAGGTCTCCACCGCTGGCTATGATAACAGAGCTAAATTCGGCATGAAACACTGAGCTCGACGGCTTTCACTTCGTCCGGAATCGGCCGGTTATGATAACAACGTGCCTGGATTGAACCGTAGAACATTCCTCTCCGGCGCTTCGGCGCTACTCATTCCCGCCGCCCAGGCAGCCTCGGAAAAGCTGAACGTCGTGAGGTTTATGACGGACGATCACGGCGCTTGGGCTCTGGGCTGCTACGGCTGCCACGATTTTCACACTCCCAACATTGACAAACTCGCGGCCGGCGGCGCGCGCTTCACCCGCGCCTATGCCTGCACTCCGGTTTGTTCTCCCAGCCGCATGTCTTACATGACCGGCAAGATTCCTTCGCAGCACGGCGTTCAGGACTGGTTGCTGCCGGAAGACAGCTTCGGTCCGTCGTCCAAACAGTGGTTGGCGGGCCAAATCACATATAGCGAGATTCTTGCCAGGAACGGCTACACCCTCGGCATGTGCGGTAAATGGCACATGGGGCACGATGATCAAACCCAGGCGGGCTTCTCCTACTGGAGCACGGTTCCTGGTGGAGGCGGAACCTACCAGGATCCGGAGTTTGTCGTTAATGGACAGCACGTCAAGCGGCACGGTTACAAGACCGATCTGGTGGGTGACTCCGCCTTGGATTTCCTGGACAAAGTCAAGAGCGACAGCCGCCCCTTCTTCCTCCTGGTGCCCTTCTACGCGCCTCATACCCCCTATGACTTCCAGCCGCCGGAGTATCGGAAGCCGTACGACAAAAGCGAGTTTTCCTGCTTCCCCGATGTGCCCATGAATCCGAATCAGAACACCAGCCTGGCCAAGATGCACGGCAAGCGGGCGCCCAAAGAAGCTTATTCCGCTCTGATTAGCGGCGTGGATGCCAACGTTGGCAGGATTCTGGCGAAGTTGGATGGACTGAAGCTTCGTGGCAATACGCTGGTGATCTTCACGGCCGATCAGGGTTGGTGCGCCGGCCAACAGGGCGTGTGGGGCAAGGGCAACGGTACCTGGCCATTTAACATGTATGAGGAATCCCTCCGCGTGCCGCTCATCTGGAACCTGCCCAGCCGGATTCGTCCGGGCCAGACGCCCACTCCATTAGTCTCCTCCTACGATTTCTTTCCAACCATTCTGGAGTTTCTTGGGGTGCCTTCCGTGCCCGATCCGGCCCGTGCCGGACATAGCTATGCGCCGTTCCTGGCCGGGAAGAATCCGCGCTGGACCAACCGTCTTTACTTCGAGTATGAGTATGTCCGGGGCACCAGAACGGAAAACCTGAAATACATCGAGCGAACCAAGGAGTTCCCCAGTGAACTCTACGATCGGGAGGCGGATCCGGGCGAGACCAAAAACCGGATTGCCGATCCGGCCTATCGGCAGCAGCTGCAAGCGCTTCGAAAAGACATGAACGGTTTCTTCCAGCGCGCCGGAGCGCCTCCGATAGAGGAATGGCGGTCCACCACCACGCAGCACCTGCAGACGTATCAAGCTGTCGGTGCATCCGCCAAATGAAGGTCCCACGTCGCCCTAACGCGGTTTGATAGACCGGTCTTTCTACCGTATCCACGAAAAATTGCTCGCGTTCTAATGAACATTAGAACTTAAAGATGTCCCCTGGTGGTATGTCAAACTGTAGATACAACGTCTATACAGGAGTTGATCATGAAAGCAACGGTGAAAAAGTGGGGGAACAGTGCGGCCGTGCGGATTCCCGCGTCGGTTATGCAGGCACTGCAAATCAATCTTGACGACGCCATCGACGTGCGCGAAGAAAGTGGCCGGATCGTGATCGAACCAGTGCGCCGCAAGCCCTACGATTTGGGTGCCCTCCTAAAGGGCATCACCTCGAAAAATCGCCATGAGTCTGTCGATTTCGGGCCTCCGTCCGGTAAAGAGGTCTGGTGATGGCGCAACGTTACGTACAGGCCTCCGGCGCAGGCAGGCGGACGCGATTGACAGCCGATTGCCCCGGTTAGACACTCGGATTACTGCACCTGGTAATTCCCCAACACCACGTACCCCGAGCCTCCCCCCGCGTTGTTCTGCACATTCGAGAACACGTACAACAACTTGCGGAAGTTTGAACTGAAAGTTGTTGCCAGCGTCAAATTGAGCGTCGTCCCGTTCTGTACCTCGAAACGACTTCGACAGGTCGATGCTGCACTGACTGTTCTGCAGCACCGTAGCCGTTCCCAACGTTCCGGTGGTGAACGAATTCGCATCGTTGCTAGCTAGCGATACCGAACTGTTACCCCGTCCAAAAAGTATATAGCAGGCCCCCGGCCCTTGTAGCGACGGACTGAGCACGATCTGCCCGCCCGAGATGTCGCT
>JBBSHP010000897.1:0-2803 GCA_038232555.1 Bryobacterales bacterium | reverse complement strand
TTGATTCAACTAATTCCTACGATTGCATCTCGGAAGCGACGGTCTTCGTGAAAGCTGTATGCGGGAAAACTGCACGTACAGTTTGAGCGGCGGACGGTGGCTAGCGTGCAAGCGCGCCACCTCCGACCCGACAGCGGTGAACTTCGGGAAAACCGAAGGGAGGGAAGGGCCGCTACTTTCATCCGCGAACAGAGCAAGGAAAGGCAGCCGGACTGCCCCCGCAAGGGAAGGCTCAACCCCGGACCCGTCAAGCCAAGCGCAAAGCGCCCGCGAGACTCGATAATGCCCGCAAACTGCAACGAACGCTATACCGAGTGGCCAAGCAGCAACCGGAAAGGAGATTCACACTTCTCTACGATAAGGTTTGTCGGCAAGACATCCTGCAAGAAGCCTGGCGACGGGTGAAGTCCAACAAAGGGGCGGCGGGAGTGGATCAGGTCGATATCGACGCCATCTGTAACTACGGTGAAGAACAGTTTCTGCGCGAACTGGCGCAGGAATTGCAAAGCCGGAAGTATCGGGCAGCGTTGGTGCGCCGGGTACACATACCGAAGCCCGGACAGCCGGGGAAAACTCGGCCGTTGGGGATCCCGACGGTAAAGGACCGCGTGGTGCAGATGGCGGTGAAGTTAGTAATCGAGCCATTGTTCGAGGCTGACTTCATGCCCTGTTCATTCGGCTTCCGCCCGAAGAAGACGCCTCGAATGGCGCTGAGCGCGATTGTGCAAAGTGTTAACGATGGTATTCGTTCGTCGTGGACGTTGACTTAAAATCCTATTTCGACTCGATTTCGCACGAACTGCTTTTAGAGTTGGCGGAACGACGAGTCGGGGATATTCAAGTCTTACGCCTGATCCGCGCATGGCTAAAAGCGGGAGTGATGGAGGAAGGCAAGGTGACTCACCCGGACCGAGGTTCGCCCCAAGGCGGAGTGATTTCACCAACGCTATCCAACATCTTTCTGCATGAGGTAGATCGTCAGTGGTGCCGAGTCGACGGGATCTCGCTCGGCAATGTACGGCTGGTCCGGTACGCGGATGATATGGTGCTGTTGGCGCGAACGGAACGAGAGGCACGGGCGGCATGGGAGCAACTCCAGGCGCAGTTTACCGCTCTTCAATTGGTGGTGAATCAAGAGAAGAGCCGGTTGACGACGCTGGAGGAGGGCTTCGCGTTTCTTGGCTTCGAATTCCAGAAAGCTCCTGGGCGGAAGCTGTTGATGTGGCCACGCGAGAAGGCGTGCCGCCACATCCGTCAAAGGATTCGCGAAGTGGCGCGATCGTTCCCGTGGAATGGGGCAGTCGGGCAAGTGATCCAGAAGCTGAATCCGATCCTGAATGGGTGGTGTACCTATTTTCGCGTCGGGAACAGCAATCGGACATTTCACAAGGTGGACTGGGCCGTCCGGAGCGAACTGCAGTTATGGCTTCGGCGAAAGCACCAGTGCCCGTGGCGAACTGCTAAGAAACGATGGGGGTATCAGTTCCTTCATGACCGATGTCGGCTCTACCAAATGGTCGGGAAGGTGAGTCATCTGGAAGGACGGCGCGCGCACGCCGCCGGATGAAGATGATCGGAGAGCCGGATGCGGGAAATCCGCATGTCCGGTTCGATGAGGGGGTGCAGGAAACGAGCGGTACCGCTTCGCGCCTGCGCCCTACTCTACCAGGCCGTCTATGGTGATCTGTTTCACCCTACGTACCGGGAAGCCACCCGAAAGCTGGCGCAAATCCTCTTTGAGCCGGCGAACCATGATGTCCTTCAGGTTGCGCTCGTAGACTTTCACGCCCCCGGCAGAACCTTTGCGGGTCGAGAATTTCGAGCAGTGCTGAAAAACTGCTGGAGTGTCCGTTGTGCGGCGTGGCTGAGAGGAACAGGCGGTGCTCGAAACGAGGCGCCAGATCCCGAATGGCCCGCGTGATTTGCGAATCAACGGCGTATTTTTGACCGCTTGACGGAGCGGCGTGGTGCGCTTCGTCAAGAATAAGAAGGCTACCCGGCAGCATGCCGCCGAGATGCTCGCGCAATCCTCCCGCGTAATTTTCATCGATCAGCAGCTTATGCGAGATCAGGAACCGGGGATGCGTGGTCCAGGGATTGACTCCGAATCCACGCTCAAGCCGGAGCCGCCGGATATAGTCCTTGTCAAGGATTTCGAATTGCAGGCCGAAACGATTCTCTAGTTCTTCGCGCCATTGCTGGAGGACATGCCACAACGATCTCACGAACTTTCTTACGCATGAGCATCTCGCGGACAATGAGCCCGGCCTCGATCGTTTTTCCGAGCCCTACATCGTCGGCGATGAACAGGTTGACGCGGGGCAGGCGCAGAGCTTTGCGGAGAGGTTCGAGCTGGTACGGATCGAGGCGGATTCCTGCGCGGAACGGGGATTGAAGGAGGTTGGGATCGGTGGATGTGACGCAGTTCCAGCGTAAGGTGTGCAGATAGGCGGCAAAAGTGCGCGGCGGATCGAAACCTCGTTCGGCGATCTTGTCCCAAGCTTCAATCTTGCGAATTTCCCCATCCAGTTCGCGTTCCCAAAGGACTTCTAGCGATTGGCCCTGGGCGTCATCGTCTACGCACGACAATCGGAGCAAGTTTGCGTCGCCGGCGTTAACAGGATTCACTCGCTCTTCGACGAGGTAATGGCGCTGCCGCACTTGAACAATCTGACCGGGAACAGGGACCGGAATGGGAGGAGCCATATCTGGAAGCGGATTAGTTAGTATCGCTCAGCCGAGCGGTGCGCTGCGACGAAGCCTGTCTTACAGCTTTCAAGTTCAGCCCTGTTATTTCCGCATT
>JBBSHP010000896.1:0-2804 GCA_038232555.1 Bryobacterales bacterium | reverse complement strand
GATCTGACATGGCTGGTCGCAACGCGCAGGCCAAGCGAGGGGGGCAGGCTTCGCACGGACAAGGGCCCGGCAAGCGCAAGCTGAATATCAAGCTCAAGAAAGACGACCAGGTGAAGGTGATTGCCGGCAAGGACAAAGGCAAAACGGGTCGGGTGTTGTCGGTGGACCGCATCAAGGGCAAGGTGCTGGTAGAAGGAATTTCGATGGCCAAGAAGCACACTAAGCCGAACCCGTCGAAACAGATAAAGGGTGGCATTGCGGAGCGTGAAAGTGCGATCGCGGTGTCGAATGTAATGATCCTGACTTCGGGCGGAGTGCCCTCCCGGATCGGATACAAAATTGAGGGTACGGGCGTTTCGAGCCGGCGCGTGCGCGTGGCGCGGAAGACGGGCGAGTCGCTCGACAAGAAATAGAGGCGTTTATGGCCAGATTACGCGAGCATTATACAAACACCGTAGTGCCGGCTCTCACCAAAGAGTTCGGATACAAGAACGTGATGGCGGTTCCGAAGATTGAAAAAGTATCGATCAACATCGGTCTGGGTGAAGCAACGCAGAACAGCAAACTGATGGATGGCGCGGTGAATGAGCTGGGGCAGATTGCCGGCCAGAAGCCGATCGTTACAAAAGCCAAGAAGTCGATTGCGGCTTTCAAGCTTCGGGAAGGCATGCCGATTGGGACCATGGTGACTTTGCGGGGCGACCGGATGTTCGAATTTCTGGATCGTCTGATGAATGTAGCGCTGCCCCGCGTGCGTGACTTTCGGGGCGTATCGAGCAAATCTTTCGATGGCCGCGGCAATTACACGCTGGGCATGCGCGATCAGCTGCTTTTTCCTGAGATCGATTACAACAAAGTAGAGAAGACCAAGGGGATGAACATCTCCATCATCACCACGGCCAAGACCGACGCCGAGGGTCTGGCGCTGCTCAAGCAGATGGGAATGCCGTTCCGGCAATAGGAATCCGATGAAAGGGAAGATGGGGATAAGGAATTAATGGCAACAACTGCAAAGATCGCTAAAGACGAGAGATACGCCGCACAGGCTGAAGAGGCGAGGAAGAACAAGACCAAGATGAAGTTTGCGTGCCGCCAACGTAACCGCTGTTTCCGTTGCGGGCGGCCCAGAGGCTTCTTGAGCAAGTTCCGTCTGTGCCGCATCTGCTTCAGGAGCCTGGCGCTGGCAGGCGAAATTCCCGGCGTAATCAAGGCGAGCTGGTAGCGAAGGGATTACGGGGGGAAGAATACTATGACCACATCCGATCCGATTGCAGATATGTTGACGCGCATCCGTAACGGGCAGTCCGCTCGACATCCCAAGGTTGACGTACCCGCCTCCAAGCTCAAGATGGAAATCGCCCGCATTCTTAAAGAAGAGGGCTTCATCATGAACTTTAAAATGGCCGAAGAGGGCGTTCAGAAGAGCATTCGAATCTATCTTAAATACACGCCCGGCAATGTGCCGGTGATTTCCCGGATTGAACGGGTATCCCGACCGGGCTGCCGCGTTTATGTAGGAAGCCAGGAAGTTCCACGGGTGCTGGGCGGTTTGGGAATCAACATTTTGACGACGCCGCGCGGTGTGATGACCGGCAAAGCCGCTCGCACTGAGAATGTCGGTGGCGAAGTTCTGTGCCAGGTTTGGTAATTCGATGACAGGCGCAGCTATTTTGGAGAACTTATGTCGAGAGTAGGCAAGAAGCCCATCCCATTGCCCCAGGAGGTCAAGATCGGAATTGGCGATCACCTGGATGTAGAAGGCCCCAAGGGCAAGCTGACTGTTCCCATTCCCCAGGGCGTGACCATCCGGCAGACCGACGGCAATCTGGAGATTGTTCGGGACAGCGACCGCTTCGCGGCTCTGCACGGATTGACTCGCGCGCTGACGGCGGCGGCGGTGCAGGGCGTATCGACCGGATTTACGCGTGAGCTGGACATCACAGGCGTTGGATACCGGGCGGACATCAAGGGCAAAGTCGCGACGTTCACGCTAGGTTATTCGCATCCCATCGAAGTGCTGCTACCGGCCGGCGTCGAGATGAAGGTGGATAAGCAAACCCATGTAGTGCTTACCGGCTACGACAAGCAGATGCTGGGACAAGTGGCGGCGAACATCCGGGCGCTTCGGCCACCGGATCCGTACAAGAATAAAGGCGTCCGGTACACCGGCGAGATCCTACGCAAGAAAGTGGGCAAGAGTGGAGCCAGCGCCAAGTAGAGGCCTCAAAAACCATGCCAAAAGATTCTAAGAATATTGTCCGGGTGCGCATTCATTCGCGCATTCGCCAGCGCGTGAATGGAACGGAACAACGTCCCCGGCTGGCCGTTTTCCGGAGTGTCAAACATATCTACGCGCAAGTGATCGACGATGGCCGGGGCCACACCGTGGCCGCCGCATCTTCCGGGGAAAAAGCGGCCGGCATCACGGGTGGCAATGTGTCCGGAGCCAAGGCCGTCGGCAAGCTGATTGCCGAGCGGGCTAAGGAAAAAGGTATTTCGAAAGTGGTATTCGACCGTGGTGGATATCTTTACCATGGTCGAATCAAAGCGCTGGCGGATGCGGCACGGGAAGCAGGACTGGAGTTTTAACGAATGGCTGTCACAAGATCAGGGAAGCGCATCGAAACCAACAACTTGAACCTAAAGGAACAGGTTGTTTCGATTAACCGGGTGACCAAGGTGGTCAAGGGCGGTAAGAACCTTAGCTTTTCGGCCCTGGTGGTAGTGGGCGATCCGAACGCGAAGATCGTCGGCTTCGGAACAGGCAAAGCCAAGGAAGTGCCTTCGGCGATCAAGAAAGGTAT
>JBBSHP010000895.1:0-2806 GCA_038232555.1 Bryobacterales bacterium | reverse complement strand
CCGAATGTTCCTATTGGCGTGGAGTCTGTCGGATTCCTGCGGAGAGCCCGATAAAGAAGAACGTGCGATCTCTCCTAATGGGCCCTCCTACAACTCCGCCAAACTGGTTGCGGCGAAAGGAAGGTTTGCGGGGAGCGAAGAAGTTGCGCGCATCGAGAGGAGCATTGCGATGGAATTCGAAAATAGCCCCGTGGAATTGATTGGTTCCCGACTTGGTGGTTACAATAATTGTCCGCCAGACTGCCGACCGAACTCGGCGGAATAGGTTCCGGTCAAAACTCGAAACTCGCGAACTGAATCGAGGATAGGGCGGTGCAAAGGCTGATTGGTAGCCTCGTCATTATTGTCTATGCTATCGAGCAGATACTGATTCGCGATCTCGCTGTTGCCGGCGACGTTGAAGCCTCCCCGGAAGCCCAGATTCGAACCTTGAGCCGGCGCGAACACGTTCGGCTGAAGTTGTGCAAGCTGAAGGTAGTCACGGCCGTTTAGGGGAAGTTCGACGATTTTCTGCTGATCGACAACATTGCCGACCGGTAGCGTTCTCGCTCGAAACGAGCGGAGCCGCGGCGCGCTGACGTTTATCTCCTGGGTTAGCACCCCCGCCTTCAGGAGTTATATCGACGCGAGCTTCCTGGCCGGTTTCGAGGACGATTCCACGGCGGACCTCGGTGTTGAATCCTGCGTGTTCAACGGTTAGCACATACTCGCCGAGTGTTAGTTGAGGCAGAACAAAATCACCGGTGCCGCTGGATTGGGCGTTCCGTTCATCGCCGCTCGCCGGATTAGCCAGCTTGATTTTCGCATTGGGAATCACGGCGCCAGACCCGTCGGTGATCCGTCCTACCAGAGTGGCACGGACGCCTTGACTTAGTAGCGAACCCGTAATCAAAGCTAAAGTGAGGGAACCTCGCCAAGCGGACATATTAGGCGTGATTGTACAACGATTGGGACCGGAGTGGGTAGCGGGTTTTCATCACATTTTCCGCTGTATTCATGATGCGGGGTTGCTGCGCGTGGGCGCTTGGTCCGGCTAATCGCTAGCGGTCATGAGCTTTGCCGTTTTGCGGCGGTAAGTGCAACTTGATCAAAATGCTGATGTCTGCCTCGATCCGGTCGAGCACCTCGTCGTGCTTGTCGATACGCGTGTGCGCCAGCTCCGCAATCTGACCAAGCGTTAAGTGAAGCCCAGCGAGTTGTTCATGCCGGACCGCAATGCTCTGCATTGTCTCCTCTAGTCGTTCCAGCCGCTCTTCAACCGTCACTTTATGGTTTGACTCCGTCTTGTCCAGGAGGGGTCCAATTGTCTGCTGTATGCCCCGGCCTTTTGGGCCGCCTACCCCTTGCTACTAGAGAGCCCAGAAAAGCACCCACAAATCCGGCCAGTTGCGACGTGGCCGGGCTTAAGTCAAATTTGGTCGCTGCGAACGCCGTTGCGATGAAACCAATGAAAGCAACTCCAGCGATTTTGCCAGCCTTGGGAGTGTTCATCGCGATACACTTAAGCCTACCATCCGACGTGAACTGTATCCTGATACTTGCAGCCCTTCGTTCCTTTATTCCGAAACCCGCATCTAGCTACGATTGCGGGTAATTTCTGGCGGCGCACGCTCGATGAACGAAAGTTTCCAGTAACAGAAACGATCTACCAGACCGAGCCGGGCGTTCAGGTCAAAGTTCACTCGCAGCGTCCTGAATCGACGCCATACGGAGAACTGATTCTGGTCCATGGCCTGGAGGGCTCCAGCCAGGCCGGTTATGCCCGCAGCCTGGCGCAGGCCGCGCTCACGGCCGGGTATGCTGTCCACCGCTCCAACATGCGGAGTTGTGGAGGCACGGAAGCGATCTGCGGCCCGCAGCTCTACCACTCCGGTCAAACCAGCGATTTGCTTTCCGTGACGCGGGAAATCGCGACCGCCACCAAAAGCCCCATTTACCTGGCAGGTTTTTCTCTAGGCGGCAACGTAGTGCTGAAGCTGGCTGGAGAATTAGGCGATTCGTCTAAGGAACTCATCGCCGGAGTGATTGCGGTATCCACTCCCATCGACCTGGCAGCTTGCTCACGGCAGCTGAAGAGACGCATCAACTTGGTGTACTCGCGGCGGTTCCTGGATCGGCTGAAGAAGCGTATCCGGCTGAAGGAACAGCTCAGCCCGGGCCTGTTCGTTCTCGGCCAGTTGGAATCAGTCAAAACGGTTTACGACTTCGATCATCTGTTTACCGCCCAGTCATTCGGCTTCGGCTCCGCAGATAACTATTACGCAACGCAATCGTCCAATCAGTTCCTGGAACGCATTCGGATACCTGCTCTGATCATTCACGCCAAAGACGATCCACTGGTGCCATTTGCTGTCTACGATCATCCGGCCTTTGCTCGCAATCCTTACCTGCGGCTGGTGGCGGTGGAGCACGGGGGTCACCTGGGTTTTCTCTCGAGGCGCCAGCCGCGCTTCTGGCTGGACGGGTTTCTGCTGGAATGGCTGGAGGAGAGAACGCACGCTGTAGCCTCTGCCGCCAACTTCAGGAACAAAGTGCCTGCCGATTTCGTCTCTTAGCCCGATGGCCCAGACAGCGTCCTTTCGCGAAGCGGCATCGGTCGCATTCGACTCGCTTCGCTCCAGTAAGCTCCGCAGCTTCCTCACGCTGCTCGGGATTATTTTAGCCACCACTACCCTGATCTCCGTGATGTCGATCATCCACGGAATGGATGTCTACATCGCTACGCATATCTCCAACATGGGAGCGGACGGATTCAACATCATGCGGATGGCGTTCATCGGAAACTTCAATCCCAAGAAGTTCCTGG
>JBBSHP010000894.1:0-2812 GCA_038232555.1 Bryobacterales bacterium | reverse complement strand
CGAATGGAGACTCTCGCGCAATTTAGTAATCAACTATGGCGCGCGCTGGGAAATCAACATGGCGCCCACGGAACCGGGCGGGCGCGTGTACGTTCCCAGCAGTCCCATCGTTGGATCGTCCAATGTATCGTTTGTTCACGCGGACCGCTGGTATCAGAACAACAACATCGGCGCGATCGGTCCTCGTCTCGGAATTGCCTGGTCGCCGCGCGGAAGTAGCAAGACAGTCATCCGCGCCGGTTGGGGCATTTCGTTTGATCCGCTTTCTTCGTTCCAGGTCACAGCGGTTTCCGGCAAAGTGCCCGGGCTAACCCTACAATGTTTATCCGTGCCTGGCGGATCAACGACCCCGGGTTGCCAGTCCGTACCCGATGTCCGCATAGCGCAGGGCTTCCCGGTACAGTTGACGCCGCCCACCAATCAGCCGACTTCCTACCTGACACTCGCTCCCGCGCTGCTGAGCAGAGAACCGGCATTGACTGTTTTCGATAAGAACTTGAATATTAAAACCGTGCACGAGTGGAACCTCAACATGCAACGGGACCTCCCGGGAGGCTTTGTTACTCAGGTCGGGTATATCGGAAAACGTGGATTAAGACTGCTGCGCGCCTACGACGTCAATCAGATTAATGCCGACCCAATCCTGCCATCGTTCGCAATCATGCAGCAAAACGTGGCTGTGAAGTGCAACCCCGATGGCAGCGGCTGTCCCACCGGCGTAAGCGGCAAGTCTGTGCCGCTGGTAACCCAAGGCATCGTGAATGCCGCATTCGTCAACACCAGTACGACGCTCACCGATCTCTCTCAAAATGGCGCTGGCAACCTAGCCGGCCGCATCGAGCAGACCACGCTGGCCGCGCATCTCCGGCCTAACCAGCAGTTCGGGAGTATCACTTATCTGGATTCAGGCGGAGATTCCTACTATCACTCGTTCCAGGCGACCGTCCGAAAACGCTTCAGCGCCGGTTTGCTTTTCGGCCTCGCCTACACTTTCAGTAAATCCATCGACGACCAATCGGTCGACCCCGTCGGAGCCTCATCCGGCGGCGCGCTGAACACTACCAACTCGCGCACCCCGGCCGACACCCGTACCTGGCGCAATGAGCGCGCTCTCTCCGATTTTGACCGCACGCACGTCGTGACAATGAATTTCGTGTACGACTTGCCGTTCGGCAAGGGTCAACGGTTCCTGGGAGCCGGCCCCGGGTTTGTCAATCAGGTCATCGGCGGTTGGAGCATGAATGGCCTCTACACCCACATGAGCGGCGAGCCTTTCAGCGTAACCAGCGGCATTCGCACGGCGAATTATTCGCACGTTTCGCGTGCGGACATTGTTGGAACCAAACCGGCTGTGAATTATCACAACGTCGCCGGCGTGACCGGTCCGGTGGTGTTTGACGACGTGAGCGCCTTTGCAATCCCGGCGGCAGGGTCGGACGGAGCGGGCCGGAACATCTTCCGTGCCGTACCCTACTGGAACCTGGATCTCAGCCTCATTAAGCGCTTTAGCATTTCGGAACGAGTGAAATTCCAAGTCCGTGCTGAAGCGTTCAATGCCCTGAATCATCCAAATTTTGATAATCCGGTTTCGGCTTCGGTCGGTTCGCCCAACCTCCAGTCATCGACATTCGCGCAATCCTGCTGCGCGACCGTGGCTCCGCCCAGCACCGCAACCATCGTTCAAACCGGAGAATCGGCAAGAGTAATCCAACTAGGCCTGAAGCTCGACTTCTAATGCCACACCCCGCCCAGCCCCGAGTGGAATCGGATAGCATGGGCGCCATCCAGGTACCCTCTGAGCATTACTGGGGAGCGCAGACGCAGCGCTCCCTCACCTACTTTTCGATTGGCGAAGATCGTATGCCGCGAGAGTTGATCCGGGCCATGGCGATTTTGAAGAAGGCCGCGGCGATCGTCAACACCGATCTGGGTAAGCTGCCCGCCGACAAGTCGGCTCTCATTGTGCAGGCTGCGGACGAGGTCATCGGAGGCAAACTGGATGCCGAGTTTCCCCTCCGCGTCTGGCAGACGGGTTCTGGCACCCAGACCAACATGAATGTGAACGAGGTAATCGCCAACCGAGCCATAGAACTGGCGGGAGGCAAGCTAGGCAGCAAGGATCCGATCCACCCCAACGACCACGTCAACATGTCACAGTCGTCCAACGATGCCTTCCCAACCGCGATGTATGTTGCGGCGGCGACCGCATTGCAAGCGCACGTGATCCCGGCCATGCATAAGCTGCAACAGGCGCTGGACGCCAAAGCCCAGCAGTTCGCGGGAGACGTCAAGATCGGCCGCACGCATTTACAGGACGCCACTCCACTAACGGTGGGTCAGGAAATGTCCGGTTGGGCCAGCCTGATCGCGCGCGATATCGAGCGCATCGAATCAACTCTGCCAGGACTGTACGAACTCGCCCTGGGAGGCACCGCGGTCGGCACCGGATTGAACACTCATCCCGAGTTTGCGGAACGCGCTGCTCAAAAAATTGCCGACCTAACCGGATTACCATTCCAATCGCATCCGAATAAGTTTGCGGCTTTGTCGGCCCACGACGAACTGGCGTCGGCGAGCGCAGCCTTGCGCACACTGGCGGGCTCGCTGATGAAGATCGCGAACGACATCCGCTGGCTGGCCTCCGGTCCGCGCGCCGGCTTGGGAGAACTGAAGATACCGGCGAATGAGCCTGGCTCGTCGATTATGCCCGGCAAGGTGAATCCCACTCAGTGCGAAGCCGTGACGATGGTTTGTGTCCAGGTTTACGGAAACGACGCGGCGATCGCGTTGGCGGCATCACAGGGCAACTTCG
>JBBSHP010000893.1:0-2813 GCA_038232555.1 Bryobacterales bacterium | reverse complement strand
TTGGATGATTGGGACCGCTGGAATGAAAGCCGCGACCGCCAGTTGGAAAGCTCCCGCTCCTATGATTACGTCAGCCCTGATATTACGGGCGCGGAGGACCTGGAAGGATATGGCCGCTGGGCTGCCGACCCACAGTATGGAAATGTGTGGGTTCCGCGGGTTGAGTCGGGTTGGGCACCGTACCGCTCCGGCCGGTGGGCTTGGGAAGATTATTACGGCTGGACCTGGATCAGCCATGATCCCTGGGGTTGGGCTCCGTATCATTACGGCCGGTGGTTTAACGGCGCGTACGGGTGGGCTTGGTATCCGGGAGCGAGGCACGCACGCCAGTACTGGAGTCCTGCGCTAGTAGCGTTTATTGGATTTGGAGGTTCCGGCGGATTGCACTCCGGGTTTGGATTCGGGAATGTGGGCTGGGTACCGCTCGCTCCCTACGAACGCTGCCACCCTTGGTGGGGACGCGGCGTATACAGCGGTTTGGGCAGTGGTTTTGACCGCGCTGGCCGGTTCGGCAATCAGACCACGATTGTGAACACCAACATCACCAACATTTACCGGAATGCGCGGGTCAGCAACGCTATTACAGCCGTGGACGCCCACGATTTTGGTCGTGGACATGGCGAGTTTAGGGGACTCAATGGGGCAGCGGTCCGGGATGCCGGTCTGGTACGCGGCATCTTACCGGTGAGGCCGGATCGCTCCAGCCTGCGTTTGTCTGACCGCGCAGTACGCCTTGGAGCGTTCCCGGTGGAACGTAACGTGAACTTTGCGGGTAGAAGGACCACTCTGCAAACGCCGAGAGTACCTTTCGAGCAACAGCAAAGGGGTATCGATCAGATGGCGCGCCGAGTCGGGGGCAGCTCCCAGACGGTGCCTCCCATATCTCAGCCAGCCAGTCCGCAAGGGAGCTTCTCGCAGCGTGACAGGACTAATGGTGCTACCTCCCACGGATGGAGCCGGTTTGGGGAACCGATCCATAATTCCTTGCCGGATTCCACCGGTAGGAGAGACCCAACACAAGTATATTCGGGCGCAAGTGGCAGATATAATCGGGCAGTCAATCCTTCCACTTACCGGCAGCTCCAGCCTGACAGAAATGCCAACAGCCCAACGGGTTGGCACCGTTTTGGGCAACCAACAGGTGAAGTTGCGCCCGACGTGGGGAGCGCCCGACGTTTCGGGGGAGCCGCGACTCGGTATCAAACCGCTCCAGACAGCACCTACCAACCCTCCGTCCAAATCAGTCCTCCCATGGTGCACGAGCGCCAGCGTTCGGACGATGTGCAGAGCAGGCGCAGTTTGGGCGGTTCCAGCCGCGCGGAATCGGCGCCACCCAGCAGCAACCGGTCGTACTCCCAACCGGCCCAGCAGCCCAGCCCGAGTAGTCGCGACTACAGCCGTCGGGAGTTCAGCGGTGCTCGCCAGGGTGGCGGGGATCGCCCTAGCAGCCAGAGGTCTGGCAGCATGGACGGAAACAGTCGCCGCCGCTAACTATCCTGCGGCCAAGCGCCCTTTTCAAGTGCATACATCGGCCGACCCGAGATTAGTTAACATAATATGTGTTATCGGAATCATACTGGACCCAATGACTCTACTCTCTGATATCATTTGCGGATCAGGTTTCGATTCGGCACAGCATGGAGTACCTGCTAGGATTCTTAATTGCCGCGGCGGTCGGGCTGACGGGAGTCGGCGCGGGCAGCATTACAGCTCCCGTGCTGATCTTGTTTTTCCATCTGACGCCGGCATCGAGCGTTGGAACGGCTCTCTCGTTCGCCGCGATTATTAAGTTCGCGGTGATGCCAATTTATATCCGGCGCAAACAAATTGAGTACCGGACCTTACTGCTGTTGTGTGCTGGCGGAATTCCCGGCGTGATCCTGGGAGTTTACATTATCGGCCGGTTGAACACTCGCGACTACGAGCACCGCATCTTCCTGCTCTTGGGGCTGACGATCCTGATAGTCTCGCTCGGCAATCTATACCGATCTCTCCGGCAACGCCTGATTACCGCCCCTGCCGATCACTCGCGATGGCTGCCTGCTTTGGCTGCGGTGATTGGTGGCGAGGTTGGTTTCTCATCGGCGGGTGCAGGAGCCCTCGGCTCTTTAGCGCTGCTCAGCCTCACCAAGTTGACGCCGGCCCAAGTGGTCGGCACCGATATGCTTTTCGGACTTGTTCTCTCCTTGTTGGGAGGCGGACTGCATTTCTTTTCGGGCCACTATGACTCGTCGATTCTGCTAAAACTTATCGCGGGTGGAATTCCCGGCGCGTTTGCCGGAGCAAGCCTTTCGGCTATTCTGCCGCCGCGCCCGCTCAGGCTGGCCTTATCCGTCTGGTTGGCGTTACTGGGGTGCCAGCTATGCTGGAAAGCCTTTTCTTGAGTTTCCGGACTCGAAAGTTGCGCGCCCGCACTACTTGGCGCGGATGGCGATGGTACGTGTATCAGGGGGAGTGCCGGCCATACTTACGATTCAGAGTTGCTTTGCCTAGTCCCGTCGTGTAAAGAACGAGGTAATCGCCGGGAGCGGCGGGTTGTCCGCATAACGTCAAAGGATTGACATTGGAGGCGGTGCAGTTTCCTGGTATTTTCAACGCAGAGGCCATCGCGTCGGGTATCGCCAGCCACACCGTGTTGCTGAACTGCGCCAGGACATTGAAACGTCCTTTTGTGGATGGGTCTGCCAGGAAATAAGGTTCGTCAGAAAAACTCGTGGGTTGATTCGGGCTCTGGGAGCTTGCCAAGTGAGTGATAGAGAGCGAGTTCGAGGCAGCGGAAGGTCCGGAAGCCGTAGGATTTTCTCATAGTGACT
>JBBSHP010000892.1:0-2814 GCA_038232555.1 Bryobacterales bacterium | reverse complement strand
GAGATTAACTGGCGGCCGATAGATCAACCCGCCGAACCGCCGGATGCGGACCCGCATGTCCGGTGGTGTAACAGGGAAAGCTGGCGACAGCCTACCTATGTTTATACAGAGTTCATTTGCCCATTGCATCAGAGGAGCGCGTCCGATTCGGCTGATCGGTTCCTTTTCATAAGTTGCGGTAGGGACGACCATCGCTGATCGCCCCCCGCACAGATCCGTACGTGCGCGTTTACTGCCCTGCGGGCGCTTGCCCCAACCCGGACCGCAACTGTTACTCGATCCCGGGCGCGCCGAGAGCGAAGGCGCGGCCATCCGGCGCATCTTCGACCGGGAAGGGGCGGCGACTCGGCAGTTCACCGGGCACGAGGCGACTCTCGACGCCGTGTCGGCCGCTTTGCAGTCCGCCCAGCTTGTGCACTTCGGGACGCGTGGCGTTAGGCAAAATTGCACTACGCCGGTTCGAACACTTTGCCCAATTAGGAACTTCTCACTTTGCCGCGACACGCATAGCAGGCGCTGATCTGTTTGTCGCATATCTGTGATAAGCTCTGTAGCTAGCTTTTCCAATTCAGTAACGAGGAGATCCGTAACAATGCGACCATCATTGTGTTTTAGTGTAATTTTCTCCTGTGCGGCCGCCACGCTTGCCGCCCAAAACCAGACACCCCAGACACCTCAGTCAACCACAACCGCTAGATCCTTCTGCATAAAGGTGCAGCCCGGTAAAGACTCTGAGTACCGTAAGCTCGCCATGGATGTATCCAAGCCAACTGCTCAGGTTCGTGCCGACGCCGGGGAATTTCTCAATCGGTTCCTCCTGCGTTCTGTCTACCCCGCCGGCATGGATGCGGTTTGCGATTACAGCCTGGTTTATGTGTATCCGGGCTTTCCACCCGACCCGCGCCAGATTGGGTCGGTGCGTCAGCCCGCACTGGCTTCGGCACGCCCACGCGTGGTCCTGAGAGGATTCACTGTTAACCAAAAGGGTGTGAGTTCGAAATCTGTTTGCCGAGCCAAATATTCCCGGAACGCTCCCGAGACGCTTTGGTTGTCTGACCGACGGCGCAAATGCGCGGAAATGGCCAATCCTGTGGGCCGAAGGCTCTCTCTACTGGGCGATCTTGCGTGCGGCTTGTTCGGCTAGGCCAGTCGGCAGCCTTTCTAGGCCGGACTCTCAGGCTCTCTGGTACGTCGTGCACTTCTGGTTAACATGAGACTAACTGCTCCCGACGCGGCGGACCTGAGTTAACAGCGCCGGAAGTCATCCTAACAGGTATCCTGAAGTCTCATGACAGCCCCTCGCACGCCCAAATTTAGCGGGCTGTATCGCCGCTGCGGCCGCCCTCTCGGTGAGCATTCCCGGTTTCACCTTACCCTTTCGGCTATCCTTTTTCTGCTGGTCCTGACCGCGTTCTTCCTGGTCACTCTTAGATAAATCCGCTCGATCCCGCCATTGGACCATTACGTGGATTGTTACGCCTGAACTTTGCCGGCGATCTTCCGTCCGGCTCGTTGGCCCGGTCGCTTGTTTGTCAGTGATCTGTCTCGATGTTATTCCTTCTAAAATGCCAACGAAACCAGCCGATGTGTAGTTTATACTATGTCTGAACCCATCTACAAAGGAAAATTCGAAACCGACAAAATGGCGGCTGAGTTGGCGTTGGTCAAGCTGAAACCGGAAGCGCTGAAGCTCGAAGAAGAGTTGGAGCAAATGAACTCCACAGCTTCGAAAGCGATCGCTGCACCAGGACGACATAGAGCTTTTGCCGTCGTAATTGCGTTCGTGGGCGGGCTGGTGATGATCGGCGGCTATATGGCAAGCGGTTTAGTGGCAGGCTTGATTGGTTTTCTCGTCCTCTGTATCGGCATTCTGTTTGTGTTCGACCCCAAGACGAAATCGATGTCCAGTTACTCGCAAGCAGCGGAAAAGCAAGTGCGACAAAAAGCATTGCAGATCGAGGAAGTCAACGAGCAGATTGCCGACCAGTACCATATTGTGAACTCTGGTGAGCATCAAGCCCGTTAGCTGTTCGCGACGCTTAAGACACTAGCCTGAGTGGACCTGCCCGCGCGTTGTGGAGTTGAAGCAGGTAAGTTCGTCCAACCTGACAACGGCGTTCTCAAACTCACCTTTCGACACCGGGTTAGGAGCCAGACGCTAGCAGCAGCTGGCACACACGCTCACTTGTGCTCGGAAACACCGTTAGTATCTTTGTTGACGAGATAGTATGGGCTGATGCTCACTCGACGCGACTTCATCGGCTCATCCGCCCTGCTCGCCACTAACTTGTTGGCGCTCCATCCGATTCACAGTCTCCGTCCAAAGACCTCCAGGTCGAGTAACCGGCCAGGTCGAAGCCTCGGGACAAAAGTCCGCTTTGAGGTGGGCTGCGAGTTTGCAGGCCGTAACGAGAGCGAAGCTTGAGCAGGCCTCGATGACGGCGACGTCTGAGTCCCAGTTTGCTGCCCAGTCGACCCATACTTTTCTGATTCCATCAAGGCTTCGGTCAAGCTCGCCACGGCGCGCTCCTCTGTATCCGAATCAGCGGGTGGCGTTAATCGGCTGATCGTCAGGTGAACGAGTTCGTGCAATACCGTGTTCTCAGCATCTCTGACAGCTTCCTCGGAGTGTAATGTGTTTGGATGTTCGGCTGGGTCAAGTACACGAATTACGGCAGTCTTGGTCTTTTCGTAGTACTCGATGTCCCCGAGCATGTCGGCTCCAATCTCCACTTGGCGCGCATAGAACACCTTGATCTGCCACTCTTGCAGATTCAACCGCTGCTGCCAGTGTTGAAGGAAACCTTCGAGCTG
>JBBSHP010000891.1:0-2820 GCA_038232555.1 Bryobacterales bacterium | reverse complement strand
AGGTAATCCCGCTCAATCAAAGAGCATGCGCCGGGGCGTGAGACATCGGGCGATTTACGAATCCGCTGTGCTCGCCCACGAAAACATCGCTCCCTACCTCGAAAGCTGGATCAAGGCCGGCGAAGAAGCGCGCGAGTATAAAGGCGAGCTGCCTCTAAAGCTCGCTCTCTTTGATTCCAAGGTCGTCTGGATGCCGTTGGAGGTAGACGCGGCGCGTCATCCGCTCGTTTCCATCCTTATTCGCCATCCCGCATTGGGCAAAGCGCTGCGCCTGCTCTTCGAATATCTGTGGAAGGAGTCGACCCCGATCAAACTCGAGGGATTGCCGGGGCGCAAACGGAGCGGCGGTGCAGCTGCCAAAGCCGGCAAGGAATGAAAGCTCCGGCGCGATGGATCAACGCGTACGCAACGTTATCGCCTACATGAATGCCAACATTCATCGTCAATTATCGGTCAGAGACCTGGCTGATCGCGTTCAGCTCTCGCCCTCGCACTTCCGCCGTCTCTTCCGGCAGCAAACGGGAAAGCCGGTGACGAGATATCTCAAGAACCTGCGGCTGGAACGCTCGCGAAATCTGTTGGAAACGACTTATCTGAGCATCAAACAAATCGCCGCCAGGGTCGGCCTGTCCAGCATCAGTCATTTCGTGGCTGAGTTTAAAAAGGCGCAGGGAGTTACTCCCAGCCGGTTCGCCGCACGCTACCGCCGAACCGATGAATGAACCGCGGCATGATCGGGTTGGATTAGCAATGGTCGCCTTGGGCAAGAACAATTTCTTCCGCCAACACCTATAAAACAATAGCCTGAACGACCGCACACAGCGCCGCAACAAGACCGGCAGTAATGGAAGGAAACAATCATGAACAATATAATACACCCACCTGCTCGTCGCGTTCGGCTCGTGAATTTTAACCTCCGCAGCGCCCTCGCTGCCATCCTCTTGTGCTCCGGCGCGGCCATGGGAGTAATGGCTCTCACCACGGAAAATTCGACCGAAGCAAACCAGCTTGTGGTCGGAGCCCCCGGTAGTGGAGTTCAAATCACCGTCGGCCCGTACTCCTTTCGCTCGCCTGCTGCAGTCAACCCAGTGGACTCCGCCGTGGCCGCAGCCGTGCTGGCTAACTTCCCGCAGTCCGCTGCAGTTGACACGGGCGGCGCAGGAGGTTCGAACGCAACCTCAACGCAAACCGGTGCGGATACCGGTCCGCGTGTCTGGAGTCAGGTTCAGCAGACAATTCCGCGGACTCGGTTTAACACGCAGATGGCCTACGATGACGCACGTGGCCAGATGGTACTTTTCTCAGGCTGCTGCTACACGGATAGCCACTTCGACGACACCTGGATTCACGAAGGAGGTGAGTGGAAACAGTTAGAAGGTGGTATTTTACATCCACCTGCTGCTCCTCCCGGGCGGGAGGCTGGCCAAACAATGGTTTACGACGCTGCCAGGAAAACAATCGTGCTCTTTGGCGGTTTAGTCGATCAGGGCTCGTATCTAATAGGGCCAGCGAACGATACGTGGACATGGGACGGCTCGGCGTGGACCGAGCAGCATCCCTCTACTTCACCACCAGCGCGCTTTTTGCATGCCATGGCTTACGATGCCGCTCGCCAGAAAGTGGTCGTATTTGGCGGCATTGGATTCTCCGGCGTCCTTGGCGATACGTGGACATGGGACGGAACGAATTGGACTCAGGAGACCCCGGCAACCTCGCCGAGTCCTCGCGGAAACGTCCTCATGACTTACGACAGTGAAAGATCACAAATTGTGCTTTTTGGAGGAGGCGGAACAAACGAAACATGGACATGGAATGGCAGTACGTGGACTCAGCAGCATCCGCTGGTCTCTCCACTCGCAAAGCAGCAGGCGATGATGGCTTATGACAAAACCAGGAAGAGTGCGGTGCTGTTCGGTGGTCTTGGGGACACCGACACGACGACTTGGACCTGGGATGGCTCGAACTGGACGCAACATGTTCCAGTTACCTCTCCGCCGGCGCGGCTCGGTGGCGCGATGGACTATGATTCGCAAAGTAACACGGTTGTCCTCTTCGGCGGGCTTTCGGGGCCCAGGCTGGATGACACCTGGAGCTGGGACGGCAACACCTGGACCGAAGCCCCTCGGAGCTGGCCGCAACCCCGCGGCGGAGCTGGAGTGGCTTACGATTCCACCAGGGGGCAAACCGTCGTCTTCGGCGGACAAAATTTTGATCAAACGTACGGCGATACCTGGACCTGGGACGGAATGCATTGGAAGCTGGAACAACCCGCTGTATCGCCCCGAGCGCGCTTTTCTGACGGCGGCACGAACATGGTATTCGACAGCGCTCGGCAAAACATTGTGCTATTCGGCGGCTATACATATCCGGGTGGGGGCAGCGTGTTGGCGGACACCTGGCTATGGGACGGTTTAAATTGGACGCCCGTAGCGTCGGCTGTCCCCGGTGTTACGGCGCCGAACGCCCGAGTGTTCCCGAACATGGTTTACGACGCTGGGAGATCTCAAGTCGTACTTTTCGGAGGACTGGATCAATCAAATGACGTGGCCCTGAACGAAACCTGGACTTGGGACGGTGTAAAATGGACGAAGCAGAATCCGCCGAACTCCCCGCCCGCGCGGTTCTTGGCAAACATGGCCTACGACGCTGCCAGAGGACAGGTGGTCCTCTCTAGTGGATGGGCGAGGCCGTGTCTAGATCCAGCTGGCGCCCACGTGGGGACAGATACATGCTACGTGGGGGCAGATACGTGGTCTTGGGATGGCACCACCTGGACCGAGCAGCACCCGACGCTCTCTCCTGTGCAAAGAGACCAATTCT
>JBBSHP010000890.1:0-2823 GCA_038232555.1 Bryobacterales bacterium | reverse complement strand
TGATTACTTTGGCCGTTACAGGCGTAAACTCGATGTGCGAGGCGACCTTCGCAGCACCTCGCCGCTCTCCGCTCGCGACCGCGCGCACCTGCTGAGTGTCTTGAGAGAATAGACGCTACGTGTGAACGCGCGGCGGGAAGTTTCCTAACTTGTCTCCGGCCTTCCCACCTGCGCGATCATTGACAAAATAACCCGCGCGGAGGCACAATGCTGTTAGGCGAATACAAGGCGAATACAGCATGAACCCTGCCTCTGCTTTAGCCGTGACGCTCGGACTGCGTCTGAACTATAAATACGAGGAAAAGCTAGCGACCGGAGTCCCGGCGTTGGATGCTCTGATCCAGGGATTTCCGCGCGGCGCAATTTCGGAAATTGTCGGACCAGAGAGTTCCGGCAGAGCCACCCTGGTGCATTCTCTGCTGGCGGCCTCGACCGCCAACCTGGAAATCTGTGCCTATGTGGATACCAGCGATGCATTCGATCCTTGTTCGGCGGCATCCGGCGGGGTAGCGTTGGAACAACTGCTCTGGGTGCGGTGTGGGCATGAGGTGGAACACGCTTTTCAAGTTACCGATTCTCTTTTGCATGCAGGGGGATTTGGGGTGGTGGTGCTCGATTTGTCCCGCGCCACGGATCGGGCTTGCCGGCGCATTCCACTCTCCTACTGGTACCGGTTTCGGCGTGCCATCGAGAACACTCCGGCAGTGCTGGTGGTAGTGGAACGGGATCCGCTCGCAAAATCCTGCGCGAGTTTGATTATCGAGTTGACCAGAAAGAATGCTGTCTGGTCCGGCGCGCCGGGGTTTCATCTCCTACAGGAAGTGCAATTGGAAGCCGTCTCGCGCAAGCCGGTGCGCTCCGGCACGGCTAGCTTTCAGGCCAAGGCGCTGGCCTGATGTTTTGCTGTATTCACGCGCGCGATCAGACTGGCAAGCTCCAGGAATGTGCGGGCAAATTTTCGCCGGAAGCGGAACTGACCGATGGGCATACGATCGTTTTCGATGCCAGCCGGCTCCATCGCCTGTATGGCAGCGCCCATGAAATTGCGCAGGCCATTGCGCGGCATGCCCGGTCATTAAAATTAAGCGCGAATCTCGCCATTGCTCCGAATGCGGAAGCCGCGATTCTGGCGGCTCGCAATATTCCTGGCACAACAGTGATTCCGGAGGAGACCGCGGCCCACCTGGCGCCTCTGGATATTGAAAATCTTCCGTTGACTCCGGAAATGCACCAGACCTTCGAAAACTGGGGCATTGGCACATTGCAAGAACTAGCGCGGCTTCCGGAGAATGGAATCGCCGAGCGGCTGGGGTCCGCCGGCGTATATCTACAGAGGCTGGCCAAGGGCGCAGTCCACCGGCCGTTAAAGATCGGCAAGCCCGAGATGGTGTTCGAAGAGCGTATCGATCTGGACCATCCCGTGAGCCTGCTGGAGCCTCTGCTATTCCTTCTGGCGCGGGCTTTGAATCATCAATGCGAATTGCTGCAATCCCATGGATTGGCGGCGAATCGCGTTGCTCTGACGCTCGAGCTGGAAGACCGGACCGCGCATGAGCGGGTGTTGCGGCTGCCATTGCCGATGCGGCAGAGCAAAGCGCTCTTGAAGCTGCTGCAACTCGAACTGGAAGCGCATCCTCCGCAAGCGCCTACCATCGCGATCCGGTTAGCGCTCGAGCCTGTGAATCCACGCAGCGTGCAAAACGGGCTGTTCCTTCCGGTCACGCCAGCACCGGACAAATTGGAAATCACGTTGGCCCGCATCCGCGCTTTGGTGGGCGCCGGGAATGCAGGGGTCGCGCAACTGATCAACACTCATCATCCTCATCCGTTTTGTTTAACGGCGAAACAGCCTGTCGCCCCGGATGGACGGCTGCTGGCCGGTGCCGGTGGGGGGCGTTCCGTTCAACTCGCGTTTCGATACTTTCGTCCGCCGCTGCCGGCGAAAGTTGAAGTGGAGCGCAGCCGCCCTTTGCGAGTGGCCGCCCCGGGAGTGCGAGGCAACATCATCACGTATGCGGGACCCTGGCGAACCTCAGGCGAGTGGTGGACCGATCATTCCTGGGATCGGGAGGAGTGGGACATATCGCTGAATGATGGAGGGATTTACCGGATGTACCTGGAACCTGCCCAGGCTTGGTTCTTAGAGGGTGTGTACGATTAGCGGTTCAGGGCTGCGCTCGGAATAGCTCAGCACAACCAGGGCGATCCATAAGCAGTTGGCGAGAAGCAGGTGGACGATCTGGAGCCAGACCGGAGCAAGCAGGATGACGTTCATGGTGCCCGCGTAGAGCTGGAGCAGCACCAACAACCCGACCGCCCCTGCAGCGCGTTTGCCTTCAAGCGACGGGGAACTGCGCAGCACCGATAGCGCGATCACACCAAAAAATATTGCCGAACAAACTGCCAGGACAGGATGAAAAATTCGCAGGCGCAGCAGAAAGTGAGCGGTAGTCGAAAGGTCCTGCTGCAAGCCGGCCGCCAAGGATGTGGCTGGGAACAGGGTGTCTCCTAACGCGGCTATCGCGCCCGTAACGCTGACCAGCAGAGCCAGAGGCAGCGCCACGGAGATTGGACCGGAGCGGCGCCGGCTCTCTGGATGGCCTGCAAACCAAGCCGTGAGAGTCAGCACGGCCAGCAGCAATTGGGTGTTCACCAAGTGGGCCGATAGATAGATGGCACGGCCTACCGACGCGTTCTTACCTACATATTCGAACAGCACCAGCCCCGCTCCGAGCAGGCACAGCACCACTGCGAGCCGGAGCTCCCGCCGAGCGGTCACGCGGGCCGCAGGGTGGCGGCCGCGGCCAGGGCCCGGAGCACGGC
>JBBSHP010000889.1:0-2824 GCA_038232555.1 Bryobacterales bacterium | reverse complement strand
GCGGATGACGCTGCGGCCGCAGCCACAGTGAACAACAGGGTACACGCGATGGTCTTCATGGCCGATCTCCTCGGGCTCGCTTGCGATGCCTCACATCATAGCATTCAAGCTACCCGGGATTGGCGTTCTTCACCCACTTGTCGAACCAGGCCAGCATTTCATACAACGTATGTTCGATCGATTCTTTGGCCGCATAGCCATGCGCTTCCGCCGGCAGGGTCACAAGACGGACCGTACCCCCATTCCCACGCACCGCCTGATACATCCGCTCGGATTGGATCGGGAATGTTCCGGTGTTGTCGTCGGCCTCCCCATGAATCATCAGCAGCGGAGCCTTGATTTTATGTGCGCTCCAGAACGGGGACATCTTCATATAAACATCCGGCGCTTCCCAAAATGTTCGGCGCTCGGTTTGAAAACCGAAGGGTGTCAAGGTCCGGTTGTAAGCTCCGCTGCGTGCAATGCCGGCCCGGAAAAGGTTTGAGTTGGCCAGCAAATTCGCTGTCATAAATGCGCCGTAGCTGTGGCCGCCTACTCCGGCGCGATCGCGATCCGTCACTCCCATCTCTACCGCTTTATCGATCGCCGCTTTGGCGTCCATCACGATCTGTTCCAGGTAGGTGTTGTTCACGGTTTCGGGATCCCCCACCACGGGCATGGCTGCATTGTCGAGAATTGCGTATCCCTGCAGCAGGAAGAACAGGTGCGACGGTCCCGCAATGGTGGTAAAGCGGTCCGTCGAGCCGGTTACCTGCCCAGCGGTGTCGGCGTCGTTGAACTCCAGAGGATACGCCCAGACCACGGTAGGAAGGCGCGTGCCCGCCTGGTACCCCGGCGGAAGATAAAGGATGAAAGATAGCGGCACTCCATCGTCCCGTTTGTATGTGACAAGCTGTTTCCGAATCCCGCGCAGTTGTGGCGTTGGATCCGGGTAATGGGTCAGCGCCTTCACTCCACCATCCGGGCCCAGCGTTCGGACGAAATAATTGGGTGCTTCCGTGGGATTCTCGCGTTCCGTTAGAATCTTGTATCCCGAATCGTCGAGCATGGCAACAAAGCTCTCATAGCTGCCCGGTTCCGAGCGAAACAGATGGTCGGTCTTTCCAGTCTCGATATTGAATCGGTCGAAGAACGGGCGGTCGCCCTGCGGCCCGGCCCCTGGCCCACTGAGAAAGATATCGCTGCCGTTCTGGTGGATGGCCCGTGCCCCATTGGACAGCCGGATCGTCACTGGCATACCCGGGCTATGATAGCGGTCCTGAACGTTCAGGCTCCAGAGTATCTTGGGCGGAGCAGCGGCCTGATCGGGGTTCACCATAAAGGTGCGCATCCACCGGCGATTGCGCTCGAAATCTTCCACCAGAGCGAGGCTGCCTTTTTCACCGAACTGCATACCCATAAAACGCTGCTCGGTTTTGAAAACTTCGGCTGGGTCGCCGCGAAACGGGCTCTTCATCATCAGGATGCGATCGCGATGGGGCACTTTTTCCTTCGGATTGCCCCCATCCATCGCCTCGACCCACACCAGCGTGGCTGTTTCAGTGGGCCGCCACATATAATCCCGGGCACCTGTGGGGACGCCGTCAATCGGCACCCGATCCGCCAGACCCAAGCTCGCCACCTTGTAAACTGATTTTCCGGAGTGGTCCCAAACCTCCACCTCTTTGGGGAACGCGCCCATCGGGTGCAGGTACGAATAGGGCCGGTGAACGCGTGCAACTAACTCGTTCGCTCCATCGGGAGAAGGCAGCAAGCTTTGGAAAATACCCGGCGCTCCGAACGGGTGCACTTTGCCGCTCGTCGCATCCACCCAAACCGGTTGGGAGGTGGCGTAATAATCAAACAAATCCTCGTCATGCGAGTTACTCAGCATGTCTTCGTAGGTGCGGACCGGACCCGTTCTGCCTGCGCTCTCCTGGCTGTGCGGTCCCGCCGGAACGCTGGACTGCGCGGGAGCGGGCCCGCGATTTGCCACTACCGCTTGCACCAGCAGCGTGTGGTTATCGGGCATCCATTGGAATACATGGTCCGTCTGCGCAAACGGCGATGTGGGGGCTCCCACACCATTCACTTGCAAGCCGGGAACACGATGCACTTCGCCGTCCGTGCTTCCGATCCACAACTCGATACCAGTAGGGTTGGTGCTGGTGAACGCGAAGTGTTGGCCGTCGCCACTCCACTTGGGCTGGCTAAGACGGACCCCTTCCGGTATTTGCAGTTTAGTCTCGGCGCCATCGCTGATCCGCTTTAGTGCCAGGGACTTGTTCCAGAATCCGCGATGCGGGCCGTTAGTGGCCGGATTAATTCGCAACCCCGCCAGGCGTAACATGGGTTGCGCCAAATCGGCAATGGGTGGATAACGAAGCGGCTCCTCCAGCAGCACGTAGTTGTGCGCAGGACTCACCACCGCGCGGGGAGTCGCTGGAGCGTTCAGAACGTCCAGTACGGCCTGCGGTGGCTTTTTATAAATTTCATCGGAGGCGGCCAGAACAGCCAGGCAAACCCATAGCGCGCGTAGCTTCATGATTACCGATTATTGTAACTGGCCGATTTTGAGCCGAGTGCCGCTCTGGAGCGAGTGTAGCAGCCGCTCACTGGCAGACGCAATCTCCGCCACAGCCGCATCAAACGCCGCCTGGTTCACCTGGGAAGGGCGCTGAAAGCCGCTGATCTTCCGAACAAATTGCAGGGCAGCGGCGCTTATTTCTTCCGGCGTTACCGGCGGCGCAGGCCTTCGCAAAACTTTGATGCTTCTGCACATACTCGTACTCTATCCGATACCGTATAACTGCGACAGAAGTTTGCAGTTGCTAACCCAACATCT
>JBBSHP010000888.1:0-2835 GCA_038232555.1 Bryobacterales bacterium | reverse complement strand
ACCTTCTAAACACAACGCGTCATACCTGCTGATTGAGAATTTACAGTTTCTTTACCAGTTCGGAACATCGTGGCTCCTACCCTGCCAAGATCGAAGCTATCATTATTAAAAATGAAGGCTATAGGGTGTCTAGTCGGGTTCTTTATGGTGGCCGGTTTATCGGTAAACGCACAGCCAGCATTGGCGTCCGGTTCAGAATACGTGGGCAGCAATGTCTGCAAAACCTGCCATCCGGATGTATGGCTCAAGTTCTATAAGAATCCTCATTTCAAGAGCATCGCGTCAGGAAAGGAGGCTCCCGATAAAACAGGCTGCGAGGGTTGTCACGGCCCTGGAAAGGCACACGTCGAGGCCAAGGGCGATAAGAAAGCAATTATCGCGTTCTCCGCATTAACGCCCAAACAGGTGCTTGCGAATTGTCTCCGCTGTCACAATGAGACTCTCTCGCGGGCCAACATACAGCGCTCGTCCCACACGCTCAATGACGTCGTTTGCTCGAACTGCCATTCGATTCACAAGTCCCCTACCCCGAAGTTCCTTCTGGCCAAGACACAGACTGACCTTTGTTATGGGTGCCATGCGAGCGTTCGAGCCCAGTTCTCGATGCCATTCAAGCACCGCGTGAATGAGGGGTTCATGACTTGTACGGACTGCCACAATCCCCATGGAACTTTTGCACCCACCTGGAGGATGGCCGCCCGTCCCCGCATGGTGGATCAAGCTCTCGCCAATGAGGAGCCCTGCCTGAAGTGCCATTCAGAAAAGCGCGGCCCCTTCGTATTCGAGCATGCAGCGGTGCGCGTCGATGGTTGTGAGAGCTGCCATCTCCCACATGGCTCGATGAACTCCCGGCTACTTCGCCGGCCGGTCGTCTTTACTCTCTGTCTGGAGTGCCACAACGGTGCTGGGAACTTCGGTCGCCAGGGCGGCGGTGTCGTCCAACTGACGCGTGTCCACAACATGGCAGACCCGCGCTACCAGAACTGCACCACCTGCCATGTCCGGATCCACGGCTCGAATACAGATGCGTTTTTCTTCCGCTAAGGCGATATGAGAAAACTCATGGTCTTAAACACCCGGTCGAAATTCCTTAGCGCTTTTCTCGCCAGCACTTTTCTCGCGATGACCTGCGCAGTAGTTGCACAGCAGGTCGTTGCCCCTACGCCTGAGCCGGTCGGAAAGCCCCGTGGAGAAGACTGGCAGGGCTACAACATCGTCGATTCGTTCGAAACCGGATACCGGTTCCACACCGTGGGCGGGAACTTGGCCAAGTACCGCAGCGACATCAATTTCGGGAACGGCGTTCGCTTGCTCGGCGGCTCACTGAGCATCAACTCCAAAGACGGCCATGGCCGCTTCTTCGACGAAATGCTCCTCACTACCCAAGGGCTCGGAAACGATCCCTACCAATCCGCAAGCTTTCGAGTCCAGAAGAACGGCAGGTATCGCTATGATCTACTCTGGCGCGAGAATGCCTACTTCAATCCCGGCCTGACCACCGGTAATGCCAACGGGCAACACCTTCTCGACACCAACCACCAGTTGCAGGACCACGATTTTACTCTGTTCCCGCAAGGCCGCCTGAAGTTCTTTCTGGGCTACACGCACAGCTCACAGACCGGCGCTGGGATTTCCACTGAGCAGCTCTTCGACTCGCGCGGTAACGAGTTCCCGTTCTTCGCGAACATCCGGCGCAGCCGCAACGAATATCGCGTCGGTAATGAAATTGTCCTGTTTGGAATTCGCGTGAACTGGATGCACGGCTGGGAAGATTTCAAGGAAGACACGCCCTTCGACCTCTCCGGTGTAAGCCTTGGCAATAACCCGAGCACCACAACCTTAACTGAGTTTCACCGGCGCGAACCAATTCACGGCACTAGTCCCTATTGGCGGGTTGCCTTGTTCGGTACCCACCAGAGGTTCAATATCAACGGCCGGTTCACCTACACAGGGGGCCAACGCGCGTTTGTGCTGGATGAGAGCATTGCTGGTAACGCCCGCTTTGGCGCAACCAACCGCGAAGTAATTTCAACCGGCAACGCACGCCGGCCAGTCGCCACGGGCAACCTGACGCTTAGTGTTTCGCCCACGTCCAAGCTCACCATCGTGAATCACACATCCGCCTACCATGTTCGAACCGAGGGAGATTCGGTTTTCCTGCAATTCGATAACTTCACGCTGAGTCAGGACCTGCTCTACTTTCAATATTTGGGAATCCGAACTATCGCCAATGAGACGGACCTCAATTATCAAGCCACTCCCTGGTTCGGTGCTTACGGCGGCTATCACTATTCCAACCGACGGATTCGTTCGATCGAACAGCTCGCTTTTCCCAAGGACACGCCGGACATCACGCCGTTCGAACAAACAAATCAGCTAAGCTCCGGTGTTTTGGGAATCCGCATACGGCCCTTTAAGCCGTTAATGGTCACAGTGGACGGGGAGGTGGGCCGCGCCGACCGCCCCTATTCACCTACCAGCGAACGCGATTATCATGCTCTGGGGGCTCGCATCCAATACCGGTTGAAATCGCTCCAGTTTTCCGCATTTACGCGAGCCAATTACAACCTCAACTCCGTTTCCCTATCAAGCTACAGCTCACGGGCCCGAACATATTCCGGTGATGTCTCATGGTCGCCGAGAGGCTGGTTCGGCTTTGACGCCGGCTATTCGAAGAATCATCTGAACACCGTAGGCGGATTGGCATATTTTGCAAATGGGCGACTCTTCGAGGGCGAAAAATCGTTGTACTTCAGCAATATTCATACAGGGAACCTGGGCTTACGGCTGGCGATCCTCAAGCGGGCCGACGTGTACGCCGGCTACACCCGCGTT
>JBBSHP010000887.1:0-2835 GCA_038232555.1 Bryobacterales bacterium | reverse complement strand
GGTCGTCCCGCTGCATGACGATCTATTCGACTTCTTCTACGAAGCTCTTCCCGGCTATGAAGAAGTTGGCAAGCGTCGCATTTTGCTCGGCTGTTGGGGATCGTTCCAGGACCCGCATGTCTGCGATTACAAGTACGAGAACATGGACAAATGGGGCAAGGCGATGTTTGTCACGCCTGGAATCGTCGTTGATGGCGAGCTAGTCACCACCAATCTGGTCGATATCAATCTCGGCATTCGCATTCTGCTCGGAAGCTCCTATTACGACGATTGGGACAACGGTGAGATGTTCGTCAAAAACGATCCTCTGGGTAATCCCGTGGACCGCAAACATCCGTGGAATCAGACCACCACGCCACGGCCGCAGAAACGCGATTTTAAAAACAACTATTCGTGGGTGATGTCGCCGCGCTGGTTCGACAAGCGCACCGGCGATCATCTGGCGCTCGATACGGGCGGTGGACCGATTGCTCGTTTCTGGGCGACGGCGCTGGCCGGTCTGGTCGATATCGGCTACATCAAGGCCACGGGCCACAGCGTAAAGATTTATCTGCCGAAGACTGCCACAAAACCCGAGAACGAATTCGAGTGGAAGATCCCGAAGTGGAGCAACGCGTTAGAACGCGATCGTGCTCGGACTTATTTCCAGGCATACGCAGCCGCGGCCGCGCTGCATTTCGCGGAGAAGGCCTTCGCGGAACTGCACGCCGGAAAGACCCAAACCTGGAGAGCGTTCAAAGTGCCGGACGAGGCGATTGGCTGCGGCTTCCACGAAGCGGTTCGCGGCGTCCTTTCGCATCACGTGGTGATTAAGGAAGGCAAGATCGCCAACTATCATCCCTATCCCCCCACCCCGTGGAACGCTAGCCCGCGCGACATTTACGGCACCCCGGGCCCCTACGAAGACGCCGTCGAAAACACGCCGATCTTTGAAGAAAACGGGCCGGACAACTTCAAAGGAATCGACATTATGCGAGCGGTGCGCAGTTTCGATCCATGTCTGCCCTGTGGCGTTCACATGTATCTGGGCAATGGGAAAACGCTTGAGACGCGCCACTCGCCCATGTTTGGTGTGCAGGCGCATTGATCGCGAAAGACTGTCAGCAGCGGATTCAGCGGATTGAAGAGCTGATCCAAAAGTTTGAGAATTCAACAAACGCGGAGACTCGGGCCAACGCGCAGAAATTAGTGCAGGCAATCATGGAATTCCACGGGGCGGCGATTGATCGCATGATGGAGATCATCGCCGAACCCGCGGAGGGCGAGCCAGCCGTCTTCGATGATTTTGCCCGGGATGAGCTCGTCTCGAGTGTGTTGCTTCTACATGGACTGCATCCGATTGATCTGGAGACCCGGGTGGCTCAGGCGCTGGAAAAGGTGCGTCCGATCTTACGCGCGCAGTCGGCTAATGTACTCCTGCTAAGGATCGACGGCGATGAAGTTCATTTGAGATTCGAGGGTAAACCAGCGGTGCATTTGAAGACCGCGATCGAAGAAGAACTTTACAAATTTGCGGCTGATGTAACCGCGATTCACATTGATGGTTTCGAGAGCTTACACGTAAACGGTCTGATCCAACTAACCCCGTGACCTCCTTAGCAAAGCTGCGAGAGTTTGCCCGTGATAGGCCGGCAGTGGAGCGTTGCGAGTTGTGCAGCGCCGCCTTAGGAACTCAACATTCCCATCTGGTCGAGCCCGCAACCCGGCGTTTATTGTGCGCCTGCCAAGCGTGTGCCATCCTCTTCGATGCCCGCGGACTTTCCAAGTTTGCGCGCGTCCCGAGGGATGCGCGATTTCTGGCCGATTTTCAAATGACAGATGCCCAGTGGGACGGGTTGTTGATTCCCATCAACATGGCCTTCTTCTTCCATAGCAGCCCCGCAGGGAAGGTGATCGCGATTTATCCCAGCCCGGCCGGCCCTACCGAATCGCTCCTGAGCCTGGAGACTTGGGAACAGATTGCCGGCCAAAATCCGAGGCTGAAATCCATGGAACCAGACGTCGAGGCACTGCTGGTGAACCGTGTATCGGAGACGCGCGAGTATTACATTGCGCCGATGGATCAGTGCTACAAACTGGTGGGCTTGATTCGCGCGCACTGGCGCGGATTTTCGGGCGGCTCGGAAGTGTGGGAAGAGATTAACCAGTTCTTCGAGGAACTGAAAGAGGCATCGTATGCCTGATCTGAGTTTTCGAGTGGAGGGCGCCGAAGCGGTTCCGTATGCGGCTGCGCCGCTGGTGGTGCTCAAGCTTCGAGTCACGAACGCCGATCCGCAAGAGTCTCTGCATAGCGTCTCGCTGCAATGCCAGATCCAGATCCAGGCGGCGCGCCGGCGCTACAACGCGGAAGAACAGCAGAGACTTACGGATCTATTTGGCTCGGCCGACAGATGGAGCCTGACTTTGCGCAACATGCTCTGGACTCATGCCAACATCGTTGTTCCCGGGTTTCAGGGCGAAATTCTGGTGGATCTTCCTTTACCCTGCACATTCGATTTCAATGTTGCCGCCACCAAATATTTCTCCGCGCTCGACGTGGCGGCGGGCGACATTCCGATTCTTCTTCAGTTCAGCGGTACTGCTTTCTACGCCGGCGAGGACGGAGCCTTGCAGGTTAGCCCCATCCCCTGGAATCGCGAAGCTGCTTATGCATTACCCGTCGGGGTCTGGAAGGACATGATGGATTTGCACTATCCAAACACGGCGTGGCTGAGTTTGCGGCGTGACGTGTTCGAGCGGCTTCTCGCATACAAGTCGCGCCATGGAATCCCGACGTGGGAACAGACTATCGAGCGCATGCTCCCATCATGAATTCCGAAATTGTAGAGAAGATCG
>JBBSHP010000886.1:0-2835 GCA_038232555.1 Bryobacterales bacterium | reverse complement strand
GGTCTCGCAAGCCTGCCGGACGCTGGGCTGGATCGAGATAAGCGACTGTGGAAAGATAAACCAAGCCTGGGAAGCCTTGCCCGAACCGGCCTGGGATCGGCGTCACCGCCAGAGTTGCCGTGGGAGGGGGACCGAATTCAGTCACCATGAAGTCGAACGCATTAGCGATATTCACAGCCAGTGTATCCAGGCGCGCCGTGGGATTTGGCGGTAATGAAGGCGCCGGCAGCGGAGCAGTTTCGATCGGACGACGGCCCCGGTTCCACGAGTTCGGGAGAGAGAAGGGAACCACGGGCGCTTCCGCCGCCGGTTTTACTTGCAGCGCCGTCTCCAGTTGCCGGTTCGCATACACCCGAATCTTGTAAGGGCCCCGGTTTATCTGCACGGATTCGTAATCGCCCAGATTGAAACCGGCAAAACGGATGGGGGACGACGTTCGTCTCCTGGTAATCCGCCATTCGCCGTCGATGCGGTCCTCCACAATTTCCCCTGTGGCGACCAGGCTCAGCGTCTTCGGATACCGGAAAGTGAGATCGTAGCGAGCAAATTCCACATCATTGCGTGGATACCAGATACCACGCGCGCCTACCGAATAGACCCGATCGCCTGCTTTGGAAATCACTGCACCTTCATGCCGGAAAGTGATTTCGTGCGGTTGGCCGGGGGCCAGCGGCTCCGGCGTAACGATGAGAAACGTTTCGTTGTCCGGACCACGGATGAGGTTCGAACGCAGGGACTCTCTTTGGAACACCTCGGCAGGTTGGCCATCCACCTGGACGTCCTGCACTCGCATCTGCCTGGAGATCGAGAACGGAATGGCGCGAGACATGGCCCGTTTGGCGGTAAGCGTTAGACGCGTAACCGCCTTTACCGTAAGATCCGGCTGGATCGTCGCTTCGATTCTGAAATTATCGAGAGTAAGCTCCGTTGCGGTAACTTGCCTGGGCACTTGCGAATTGGACTGAATGCCATAGCTCGTCCAAATATCGAAGTACGTGAGGTTATTGCGATAGGCGAGTTGCCCCACCAGCATCTGCTCCTTCGCGGCAGAATCATAGAGCACGTCGAAGTTGCCGAGCTTGGTACTGCCCACGGCCGCATAGAATAATCCGGAGCGGCTTTTTGGGGAGAGCAGATCCTGTACTAAGCGCACCTCAAAGCTGGTGGCCAGGTTCTGCAGAATACTGGAATACGGCTCGGCCAGTAACGCCCCCATCTCGGGGACTTTCTTAGACATCGGGCTGCCTTGAACCTGAGCCAGTAAGCTCTCCCCAGTCCCATCGGTGAAGATCAGGAGCGCCGACCGCAGGTGCTCATCGAGATTGGGGGACTCCGTGAAGTTAGCGAGCGAGATCCGCTCGCTCCGGCTGGGCGGAAGCAAAAGGATCTCCCCGTCCCCTCCCTCCGTGTCCGCGGCGAAAATAGCAGCGATCTTCTCTCCATTCACCGGCTTCGCAAACATGAGATAACCGGACGTGAAGTAGATTTTCGCGTCCGCCTTGGTAAAGTTCAGGTCCAGAACGCGATAACATTCCTGGGCGTCGAGCCGGATACCGTGCAACTGTCCCGCGATACTCGCGGCCGAATCCGCGCCTGAAAGGCTAAGAATGGCCAGCGCGAGAAGCGTGGGAAACCGGGACACTCCTATAGTGTATGCACGCTGGTAAGCAGCTGTTGGGCAGGTTCTAATTTGTTGCTAAAGCTCTCACGTGCTCTTCATCCCGCGTTCCGCGCTCCTCGGGATCTGCTGGCGGGCCATGCATTGCGGCCGGCAAGTCCTGAATTAAGCTACGGCGGAGGTTTGCCAACCCGTGCAGTCCGGTCAACACCTGTTCAATCGCTAAGCCGGCAATGAAGCCGCCCCGTTCCATCCGGCAATAGCAGACTTCCCCCAAGTACATGGAATCACCTACCTCGACCTTGACCGGAGTATCCGGGATGAGTTGGCGGCCAAGCCGCAGCTTCATCCCTCGCCCGGAGACGTCGATCGCAGTAACACGGCACCGAACCTCGGGGTCGCTCCCGAGGAGCGTGATCCAGCCCTGTTCTTCTACGGCAATTCGAGGTTCCTGCCTGCGATCCATACTTCTCTTTTCGCCACTACCCGGCGCAATATGAGGAGAATTTGCGACTGTTCGCAACAGCGTCTCGGAATTGAACCCAAACACCAGGCGCAGGGATCGCCAAAACAGTTCACCTCACCTGGCGCTAGATAGCTTCCAACTCTTCTTCGAGCAACTGTTTGTGATGAAGTTCCGCGTAGTAGCCGCCATTCTTGAGCAGTTCGGCGTGGGTTCCCTCTTCCACCACCTCACCTTGGTCTAAAACGTAAATACGATCGGCATTGCGGACCGTTGACACACGGTGGGATATCAGAATCGTAGTCCGGCCCTGCATCAATTTGGAGAGCCCTTGCAGGATACGTTCCTCGGTCAGGGTATCCACGCTCGACAGCGCATCATCCAGGATCAAGATGCGCGGCCTGCGCAAGACAGCGCGCGCGATGGCAACTCGCTGCTTTTGACCGCCGGACAAAGTCAGCCCTCGCTCCCCGATCATGGTCTGATACCCGTTCGGGAACGCCGCAATGTCGCTTCCCAAGCCGGCCATTTCGGCAGCTCTGGCAATCTCTTCAGGCGAAGCATCATCCTTTCCCCAGGCAATGTTCTGGGACAGCGTCACGCTAAACAGGAACGTCTCCTGGGGGACGAAACCGATCTGGCTCCGGAGTTCCTCCGGATGGAGATCGCGGAGATCGATGCCGTCCAATAATACGGAACCGGCGCTTGGGTCCAGCATGCGAGGGATCAGATTCACCAGTGTGGTCTTGCCGCT
>JBBSHP010000885.1:0-2836 GCA_038232555.1 Bryobacterales bacterium | reverse complement strand
CGGAATCTGGATTTGTACCTGGGTCCGCTGGGGGATCTGCGCGGCTCGGCAGTTCCATTTCCCGTGCCGGTGGGCCGGGATCCGCAAACGGGCATCGAGCGCGGCCCCGTGCTATTCGCCGGGGCCTCGTACAGCCAGATTGCGACGAACGATGGCCCGCAGTGGCTGGCGCGAATCGATCACTACCAGTCCGAAGCACACCGGCTATCCTGGCGCTATCTCTTCGACGCGCGGCTCGATTCCCCCACGACAATCCTGCCCGTTGATTACCCCGGCTTCCTACAGGAAAACCAGAGACGGCACCAGAACTTCCTGTTCGCCGACAGCTACACTTTCGGGCCAAGCTTCACCAACGAGTTTCGGTTCTCGTACGCGCGGCCGGAAAACGAGTTGTTCCGCGTCTCGCCAAAATCCGTTGCGCTGGCGAGAACGTTGCCGCAGATCAGCATTTCCAATGTTTCCGGCCCAGGCCTGGTGGCGGCGAACGAGCAGTTCTACAATAGCCACGATTTCCTGTTCCAGGAGACGCAAACCAAGCTGCGTGGGGGACATGCTTTCCGCTACGGAGTGGAGTTTGCGCGCCAACTGGCGGAGCAGGCCTACGGAGTGAAGAACCTGGGGGCATTCCAGTACCGGGACAGCACGCCACTGGGCTACAGCGCCTTCGCCAACTTTTTGGACGACTTCAGTGGACCCTCGGGCTTCGCAAAGAGGACTTTCGGAGTGAAGCCGTTTCACCCGAATCAGTTCCGCCAGTCCTATTTCTTTCAGGACAACTGGAAGGCCACTCCAGCGCTGGCTCTCACGTTCGGACTGCGCTACGAAAACTTTGGTCAGTTTATAAATGTAGTTCCTTTTCCGGCCTTCGCCGGGTTCGATCCTGCTCTGTTTTTGGTGCGGAACGAAGTGAACCGCGACGACAATAACTTTGGACCGGCCTTCGGCTTCGCCTGGTCGCCCCCGCTGCGTTCGGGCTGGCTGGGCAAGCTGCTTGGCGACGGGAAAACGGTCTGGCGCGGTGGGTACCAGATCAGCTACGATGCCATGTTCACTCAGATTATCTCGCTCGATCTGGCCTCAACGACCCCAAATGCGATCAGTACTGAATTTACGGCCCAGAACACCGGACGCGGATCACCCAACCTTTCCACGCTACTGCCAACCACCTCAAGTGCCCCCAGCTTGACGGATCCCCAGCCGGGCGCGGTGGAGAAGGACCTGCGCAGTCCATACACCGAGCGCTGGTCCTTTGGCTTCCAGCGTCAATTGCCGGAGGGAATTCTCGTCGACATGTCCTACGTCGGTACTGTCAGCCACAAGCTGACGACTCGAGCCGATTTGAACCCGCGGCTGCTCAACGGAATTCGCCTTCATCCTGAGTTTGGACGGCGCTTTGTTCGAACGAACCAAGGGAATTCGGCGTATCACGCGCTGCAAGGGCAAGTGAATCGCCGCTTCGCGCGCGGTGTTCACTTGAATGGCTCCTACACCTGGTCGCGCATGATGGACAGCAGCAGCGAAGGAGCGGCCAACATCAACAACCAAGAGTTGGGCGGCAATCGAGCATCCGTGCCCGTGTCGCAGGGAGGACTGAAGCTCGATCGAGGACTGAGCGATTATGACCGGACCCATCGTCTGACGCTCGTCTATCTATGGACGGTCCCCGGCCCGAAAGCGGGCTTTGCGAAACACGTCCTGGGCGGATGGTCGATCGCGGGCGTTAGCACGTTTCAGTCGGGGACTCCGTACACCGTCGGAAACAGTATGGACCGGAACAACGATGGGATCCCCGCCGATCGGCCGGATATCGGTACTCCAGCCGCGCCCTGGAACAGCCGTGGCTTGATAGACGCTCGCTGCCCCGCCAGTTACCGGAATCCGGACACCGGGGCGTGCGTGAGCCGGAGCGATGTGCGCTGGATACAAGGCGTCGGACTGCCCAACTCCTCCACGGTCGGCCGCAATACGCTGCACACCGGGGGCACCAGCAACTTCGATCTGAACCTTTCCAGATCCTTTTCGATGGGTGAAAGAAGCCGGCTGGAATTCCGCTGGGAAGCGCGCAACGCGTTCAATCATCCACAGTTTTTTCAAGTGCCTGCCAAAGCGATCGCCGACCCGGTGCCGGGCCGTTTCCTGAATCGCGACTTCACCGATAGCGGCATTCGCAGCATGTGGGGGCAAATCAAGCTGATTTTCTGACACGGGGCTCGCGTCGCCCCGCCATGGATATGGTTCTATTTCGCTCATTCTACTAAGGGTCTGTCCCAGACCACTCGATCCTCAGTACGACACGACCTCCTTGCGAAAGTTGTGACGAAAGGGGAGCGACCATTCTACTGATGTATGGACAATGTCCATCAACCGTGGTACGTTGAAAAAAGACCCGAGGAACGATATGCCCGATTCCGAACAGCTTAAAGACACCAAAGTGCAACTCCGTATGCGGGCACGGCAGAAGGAAATCATCGCGCGCGCCGCCGAACTCAAGCAGACCACTTTGACGAGCTTCATGATTGAACACGCATTTGAGGCGGCTCAACAGATACTTGCCGATCAAGTCCATTTTCAGTTGTCGCCAGAAAAGTGGGACGAATTTTGTGCGGCACTTGATGCACCGCCAAAAGATCGGCCCCGTTTGCGTAAACTGCTGACCGAGCCAAGCGTTTTCGATGAGCCTAATTAGTCCGGTTCCGATCACTAAACAACATGACACGACTTCGTTCGATTGCGGATCTGAGCCGCTAAATGAATACCTTCGTCAATACGCGCTGCTCAATCATCAGAATCGCTCGTCGCGAACCTACGTAGCAGTTCGTGGAGATCGGGTGGTTGG
>JBBSHP010000884.1:0-2840 GCA_038232555.1 Bryobacterales bacterium | reverse complement strand
GAGTGCCAGCGTGCTGGTTGTACCAATCCGAGATCATGATCTGGCCGTCGGGATTGAAGGAGGGCACCAGCACCAGGATGACGTTGTCGAGGATATTACGGACAAAGGCTGAATCCTCGGTGGCCAGACGATGCACCAGCTCCAGCACCATCTGGCTGGATGCGATCTCGGTGGAGTGGATATTACACGTGATGAGCAGGACTGCCTTGTTCGAGGCGATCAGCTTCTCAGCTTCGGTTTCTTCCAGCGCCCGCGGGTAAGCCAGCCGCGTCTGATTATCCCGGTATCGCGCCAGATTACCGAACGTTTCAGGAGAGCTGACGAGCACGGAGATCCATGGATTTCCCATGGTGGTCTTGCCAAGTTCTTCCACCCGGACCCGAGGCGAAGCCGCCGCGGCCACTTTCATGTAGTCCACGATCTTGTCCCAACGGAGCAGCTTTTTGTCGGCGCCCATCCGAAAGCCGGCGAACTGCTCAGGAGTTGGTAAGGACGCCGCAGAACAGCAGGCCGCGATGGATAGGAGTAGGCAAAAGAGCTGCTTGCGCATTGAGTGCAATTGTATCGCGACACCGCTACATTAGAAGGTTCATTGCTATCTAAAACGTCACGTAACAGTTTGCCCCACCGCTGGTCTACACAAGAGAGGTGTACCAGATGCGATTAAATCACTATGTTTTGCCGGCAGTAGCGACCGGGACAATTTTCTTGGGACTCAGCGTTGTCAAGGCGCAGGATCCAGCCCCGACGCCGCCGACTTCGGGTCAGAGCAGTTCAGACCGAAAGGCCGGCCAGACCAGAGGCAGCTCCGACCGGATGAAGTCCGATATGACCGGCAGCGCCGACCAGCAGTTCATGATGAAAGCTGCCCAGGGCGGCATGGTTGAAGTGGAGCTTGGCAAACTCGCCAAAGATCATGCTTCCAGCCAGGCCGTCAAGGATTTCGGTCAGCAAATGTCGGACGATCACGGCAAGGCGAATGACGAACTGAAGGACTTGGCTTCGAAGAAGAACGTCACTTTGCCCACCGAAGTGAACGCAACGGATAAGGCCACCATGGACCGGCTTTCCAAACTGAATGGAGCCGCGTTTGATCGGGCCTATATGCGCGACATGGTTATGGATCACAAAAAGGATGTCGCTGAATTCCAGACAGAGGCCGACAGCGGCATGGATCCCGACGTGAAGTCCTGGGCCGCGAAAACGCTGCCCACCTTGCAGCATCATCTACAGATGGCTCAGGAAACGGCCAACCAGCATAAACAGTAGCATCGTAAGACCTGCGGCACCGGTTTGGATCATTCGTGCTCCGGTAGTTTCACGCGCGAGTAATCCATTCCCGGTGCCCAGGCCCTAGCTCCCCACCCACAGTTTTCCGCTATTTCGGAACTCCTCCTTCCAAGTCTGCAATACTTGCAGAAAGTCTTGTTTCAGGAGTAGCTCATGTTGAATCGATCTTTGTTAGTGCTGGCTTCCGCCCTGCTTCCCTATGCCGTCGCGCAAACGACCACGGGTACCATCTCCGGAAAAATCATGGACGTCAGCGGTGCGGCGGTGGCGAACGCCAAGGTGGTGGCGACGGAACTCGCAACGAACCTCTCCCGAGACACCACTTCCGCTGCCGACGGAAGCTACTCATTACTTTTTCTCCCGGTGGGCGCCTACCGGGTGGATGTGACTGTTAGCGGATTCAAGAAGTTGAGCAGACCGGTATTATTCTGGAGCTCAACCGCAATGCGCGCGTTGACGCCGCGCTCCAGCTTGGCGGTGTCAGCGAAACGGTGGAGGTCAAGGCCGATGCCGCCATGGTGGAGACCAGCAACCCTGCGCTGGGACTCACCGTGAATAGTCAGGACATCGAACTGCTCCCCTTGGTCGATCGCGATGTGTACAGTCTGCTCACCTTGACCGCCGGTGTGGATCTCACGACGCAAGCGACCGACAGCTTTGGAGCGCCGCAGCAGCAGACCCTCATCAACGGATCACCCAATTCGAGCATCGGATCGGTAAATTACAACCTCGACGGCGGCGTAAATTCGAGCGGTCTGCGCAATACCGGCAACGCCATTCCGAATCCGGATGCGGTGCGCGAATTTCGCGTGGTCACCAACAGCTATTCAGCGGAGTATGGCAGGTTTGCGGGCGGAGTTGTCGATGTGGTCACCAAGTCCGGCACGAATCAACTGCATGGATCGCTCTTTGAGTTTGTGCGCAACACGCATCTGAACGCGAATCGCTGGGTGCCCGGCGCTTCCACGCTGCGGACCGATCCACTGCATCGTAACCAGTTCGGCGGCAGCGCGGGCGCACCGATTAAGAAAGACAAGACGTTTATCTTCGGCAGTTATTCCGGCCTCAGAAAGCGCACCACCGTTTTTCAAAACACCGCCACGCCCTTAACCGCCCTGGAACGCACCGGCGACTTGTCCGCCACCGCCGGTACCGCTCCGGTGGATCCCCTGACAAAGCTGCCCTTCCCGGGCCGGATCATCCCTGCCAACCGCATTGATCCTGTGGCGAAGAAAATTCTAGACCAGTATGTGCCGCTGCCCAACCTTCCCAAAGGCCTCTATGAAGTTCAGATTCCGCACCCCAACGATACCGACGAACTGGTGGTCAAGGTGGATCACAACCTCAGCACTTCTCACCGACTGACCGGCGCGCTCTTCTTCATCAAAGGATCCGATCTCATTGGACTACTGGGCAACATTCCGTGGGTGACCCGGGACTTCAGTTACAAGCAGTTCAACTACAACGCCACCGACACCTGGATCATTTCGCCCACCAAGATTAACGATTTCCACGCTCAGTACCTGCGCGACTTCGGTGGCCGGGTGAAT
>JBBSHP010000883.1:0-2840 GCA_038232555.1 Bryobacterales bacterium | reverse complement strand
GACCGCCGCCATGAGTGCTGCAAAAAGTCTACGCATATTCTCACCCTTCCGAAATTACAGGTTGCCTGAGATAGAGTCCGCGTTTCAATGGCAAACGACAAACTAAATCTATTTCTTCTCCAAAAAAGATAATAGCCTGCCTTGATACCAGTCAACAAATTGGCGAAATTACAACATAACCAATAAACAATTGTTCGGGGGGGGCTACTGTGCTCTGCAAGCCGGGGCAGCATGGGTCAAGCATCGAACCCAGCGGATCAAAAGTACAAGGTCACGTGCCGCGCATGCCTGAAGATTGCTGCTGGGCGAAAGCAAACCCAATATGCCAATTTCAAAAGATTGAAAGGCCGCATGACGCAAGCTGAAGGAATTTCCTTTACGTGATGCTGCCATTCCTTAATATCCGCTGTTGCGTATGCATATAAGATTATACAGTCTATTACGCCAAGCGACCAGCAGAACCAGATGCTCATATCACGGTCCGAGATAGATGAGGACAAGACAAACGACGATTTGTTGCGGCATTTAGCGTCAATACAGGCTGCCGTTGTCGAAGATTCTCGATTCGGCGTTTCCGTTGCCGAGGCCTCCGAGACTGCGACTGCTGAGGCCACCAGGGACGGCAGGCCGCGTAAGTATCCCGAGGAAACCACAGCATCGCAGAGCGCAAAATGGTGAAAAGATTGTCTGCGCGCCGAGGGAGTGCACACAAGAATGTGCGGATAGATTTCCAAACATTCTGGCGGATAGGTACGGCTCGAAAGTATCTGACCGAGGATTCAATAACTCCGATCTCGGATGTCGCGGCAACCGCGATGCGGCACTATTTAAGGAATCTTGAATACAATCGGAGGATACAAGATGGCCGGAGGCAGGAGTACGAGGACTGCGGATATGAGGTCTCATTCTGATAGAGTGGCAATACATGAACCCGAAAGCCCGCCGGAGAGATCCAGGTGGCCTTTTTGAAATACAGCTTTGGGCAGGGTTACGACGCGATTCCCGAATATACCTATTCGGCAGCTACCGCAAATTCCTCCCGTGAACGCCCTTCCGCTTCGGCAGCCTTCAACCAACCCGGCTGCCTGCCCTTCCCTGTCCAGGTCGCGCCATCTGGGCTACGGTACCGCACCACAGACGGCTTACCGGAGCCGCTCCCAGGCTTCCGTCCACGGCGGGGCTTCGTCGGCAGTTCCGGTTCCTCAGGCCCTCCTGAGATCCCCAGGACAAGCTGGCGTGCCGAAAGGCCGATGCTGGCGGCCTTCGCTTCCATTTCCTGAAGTAACTCGTCGCGTGCGGTCTGCGTGCGGTGCTCCCGCTCGGATTCTAGATCCCGAATGAGATCGCTGATCTCGCTAATGCTCAAGCCATCTACAAGCTTGCGGATCTTATCGTGCGTGTCTGCTGCCATCTCCAAGCCTCCGTTAAGCTGGATAACGGAATGCCATAGGACTTTGTAGTTGACAAGGATTCGTTCGGCTGGGTTTCAGTTTCAACAATCTTCAACAAATAGGCCACCCAGATCACACCAGGTGGCCTATGGACAGGTGGCATAAGTTAATAAACTCGATGACTATCCCCTATGCGACTCCAGCAGCTTAGGAGGACCCGTTTCGCCGACCTTGGTAATAATGTCGGTGACTTCCAAAGCTAAGCCAGCGCTTCCGGCTTCGACCATGGGAATAATGTCCGTGACTGCTGAGACCCGATCGGTTCCCCTGACTGGGACAGGCGTTTCCGTCTCATGTGCATGGCTGCCGTGGGATGGCAGGTCGCCGGTACACCGTCCCCTGCCGTGGCTGTCGTGTAATGATGCGGGTGACACGGCGGCGACCAGCCAGCGTCCGTGCGTATTCACGATGGTGTGCCGCTTGCGCCCGACTACGCGCCGGGCCGGGTCAAACCCGCGGCTCCCCGCGACGCCGACCGTGCCCGAGCGTGCGGCCTGGGCGTCCACGACTGCGGCAGTGGGTGATGCTTCACGTCCGCTCCGTTCGCGGTCGGTCATGACCAATACGTGCGCCATGCACTCGAACACGCCCGAGCGCGCCAAGCGCAGGAACCAACGGTGGACCGTGCCTTGGGGCGGGAACTCGGGCGGCAGGTGCTCCCACGCGCAGCCGATGCGCAACACGTAGAGCACGCCATCAAAGATCAGGCGCAGCGGCCAGAGCCAGGGCCTGCCCGTGACGGCAGGGGTAGGCATGAACGGGGCGACCAACCTCCACTCCGTCTCAGACCCCGTTTTAGAAGTCATAGGGCGGGCAGCCGCTTGCGGTTTGGGTGAGCGACGCGCTGGACCATTAGACGGATCATGGCGAGGGTGACCATGGCCTCGCACACCTCGGGCAGCTGCTCGTAATCCTTGGACAAGCGCCGCCACCGGCCGAGGACAAGCGCCGCCACCGGCCGAGCCAACCGAAGGTCCTCTCGACCAGCCAGCGGCGAGCCAGCACGACGAAGCCCTTCGTGCCAGGGATGCGGCAGACGATGACCAGCGTCAGGCCGAGTAGGAAGCAGGCGAGCAGCGCGGCGACCCGATTGTAACCACCGTCAGCAAACACCGTCCGGAGCCAGCAATAGAGCGGCTTGATGCGTCCAAGCAGGTCGCCTGCGCCACAGGGGCGACGGTCTTCCAAGTGGAAACGATGCTCGCCACGCCAGCCCCGATGTCGTAGGCGGCTGGATAGTCCAGCCCGGTGATCTGGGCGACATGCCTTAACAGGGCGGTCAGACCATCGTTCGTGTCCAACGACAAGCCTTGCAGGTGGCTTAGGGGTACCGGGAGGCTTGTAGGCTTCATCCCCTTCACGCAGCAGGGGATCACTCGGCGGCCCGAT
>JBBSHP010000882.1:0-2856 GCA_038232555.1 Bryobacterales bacterium | reverse complement strand
TCGTCCAGCACAATCACCAAGCCAGCATGGCCCGAGTCCCGCAACACTACGAGAAGTCCTTGTAGAAAGCTGAGTGCGCCGTAGTGGTCGATGTCTTCTTTGATTCCCGCGTACCTCTTCGTGGAAGCCGCCACATTAGGTTGGGCCATCAGCCACGCGAGAATTCCTTCCGCAGTAGCGGAGTCACCCTGAGAAACCGCTTTTCGGTACCCACGCAGCGCGACCGAGAAGAGCGGTGCGGTCTTGGAGATCGCGGACAGCCGTTGCTCCATGAGTTCGTTTGTCCGCTCCAGCAATTTCGACGAGTCCGCTGGATCGAGATCTCCGACAGCGAGAACATCCTCCTCCAGGGTGTAGAACCAGCCGTCAATTACGCTTCGGAACGCGCCGGAATCGGAATCCGCCGTCGATAGCCGCTCCATGAGCCGCCTGTACACGGTTTCCAACCGGTGCAAAGGCGTCTCAGTCTCCGAGATCTGAACCTCCGCCGTGGCGAACGAGAGCTTTTTGGCCCTCTCCTGGAGCCACCTCGCGAAGAAAGTCTTGCCACTTCCGTAGTCTCCACGGGTCGCCTTGAAGACGCCTCCGCCCGCGCGCGAGCCCTCTAACTCCTGATCGATTGCCTCCTGAAACCTTTCCATGCCAACTGCGAACGTGTCCAAGCCGCGCTGCGGCACCGTCCCGCGTCGGAGTGCGTCAATGATTTCGCGACGCCGCTGTGGGCTAACCATTGGCGGGTTCTCCGTGGCTCAATTCAAACTGGACTTCAAGCAATTGTCTGTTCAAGACAACTGAGCCCGAGGCATCATCGACGGAAAGTACGGAGTAGCCATCCACGTTCAGAATTCGTCGCAACGCCGCGATCAGGCCAGGCATGCGGAGTTCCGACTCACCGAGCTTCTGAGCGAGCGCCTGCCTCAGGACGGTGCCCCCTCGTTCGTCCAAAGCGGCGAGAACTCCGCGTATCCTGTCGGCCGCAGGGGCTGCCCGCCCCGCCTGTTTCAGTTGATGGCCAAACACCGGCGAGTTCAGGAGTTGGTCGATCCATGTCCCCGGCGAGGGCGGGAAGGCGAACACAAGCTCCGCCTGACCACGCTCCGAGTATCTCGGCACGGGTTGAGGAGGCACCGGCGTTATTGGCGCGGTGCGCGGAACTGGCTGCTGAATCCCACCGACAATCCACCAATCAGGATCGTAGGGCGCAACGACTTCAAATCCGTCAGGCACCAGCGCTGGCCAACTCAGAAGCGATAGCGGAATCACACACTCCTGCGGCGAGGCACCACCGTGATATCCATTTCGCTTGCTTCCGTAGCGAATTTCTCCGACCACGGTGCGATCAAAACGCGCTCCGGTGGCAGGACAACCCTAGCACCTCTGATCCGCACCTCTCCATCCCCAATTTCGCCGTCATCGAGCCGATACCGCTCACCCGCAGTGGCTGGCCGGAAAGTGGTCCGCCGATCAAGCACATGGCCATGATCGCTGGTCAGCACAACCAGGCGTCCAGATTCCATCGCAGCAGCCAACAAATGGCTCAGAACTGGAATATGCCGCAGTGTCCACGGCACCGCGACCTGCTCCCCCTTTAATAGGTGATCATCGACAGCGTTCACAATCGCCGCAACCACACGACGTTTCGATGATGCGATCTCCCGGCGCAGGTCCGCGGCCAGTGTCGCCCCACCGGCGTCTGTTAAATCGGACTTCTGAAAAAGAAGCGGCGGCGCGCCAGCCTTCGAAACCTGCAGCAGCTCCGACTGGCTGGCAAACCCTTGTTTTTCGTCATCTCCCGTGCCAGCAATCAACTTGCCACAGAGAAGACTGCGGCGACAGACCTCGGTCACGGACGGCAGCGCCGCGATGGACGGTTTGAGCTGCGGCTCACCTTTCTTCGCGACTTCCACCCAACCTGTGGTTCGAATGTCTTCCAAGAGCTCCCGGTAAACCGCGTAACTCATGCCATCGACAACCACGAGGAGCACCGGCGCGGACTGGGCGGCAGGGGCCACCACTGTTCGCACAACGTCCTCGATCAGTACCGTTGTCTTCGTTCTTGAACCGGCTTCCATCCACGATGCGAACAGATTCGCGAAATGCCTGTTCTGCGCCTGCCTGCGTTCCGCGACAGCCTCGCAAAGCTGACTATAAGCAGATGAGACAGCATCCACAGGATCGCCGTAATAGAGCGACTGTCTGGCCCAGTCTACGAATCCACCATCGCGGGCATAGGCAAGCGCAGCGTCCTCAAGGCTCTGCAACTCTGGTTGTGCGCCAGGTTGCCGCCCAGTCCGCAGCCATTGGACGATTCTCATCGCCATATCAACCTGCGAGGCGCGCGTGGGGAACCGCTGCGACCACCGATGCTTCTGAACGGATTCCGCGGCCACCAGAAGCTCGTCGGGAACCCTGTCGGATTCGGACGAGAGCGCCCCGGTGAGCGCACGCCCAAACTGCTCCAGTCTAAGTTCGAATCCGTGGCGAGAATAGTCGCTCAACCAGGCGAAGCCATCCGCACGGACTTCCCGGAGGATCTGGTCAGATCGATCCGCAATCGACATAATCTGGTGATCGGCGCTCTGCGATGCGAGCCGATCATAGAGTGCCTTTGCTGCATCGGCCCATGCGCGCGCCAAGTCGGCGTGAATGGATCGTCCGCCCGTGTATCGCTCTAAACGAGCCGCCGCCGCCTTTAAATCTGGAAACGAAGCTTCGGCAAAAACTGTCCCGAACGCTAAACCAACCGGAAAGGCATCGGCTCCGAGTCCGGAATCGACGCAGTCCAACACTGCGCCGGCGACTCTGCCTGCTGAGCTTTCGATCCACTCCCGGACCGCGCTCCGCATGTCTGCTGAG
>JBBSHP010000881.1:0-2857 GCA_038232555.1 Bryobacterales bacterium | reverse complement strand
GCACCGCTGATCGCGGCCTGGGTGCAGGCAGCGGTCTTTGGGATGCCCTATATCGCGCCGTCACCGGCTTCGATCGAGGGCGCGGTTAGCGGGCCGCATGGGTTTCCCGTCTGGATACGTTGGACCCATTTCTTTAACATGATCTTTCTTTTCATGCTGATGCGGAGCGGGCTCTCGATTCTGATGGATCATCCGCGACTCTATCTGAACGACGATTGCACACCGGGCACCGAGTGGTTGCGCTTTACTCCACTAGGTGTGCCGAAGGATAAGGCGTGGACAGCGAAACAGGACGCGCGTTATATCTCGCCGGCGGTAGCGACGCCGGGCTACCGACATACGGTCGGCGTGGCACGGGCGTGGCACTTCATCACGGTCTATGGGTTTGTGCTCACTGGGATTTTCTTTGTCTGCGGCCTGTTGACGAGCGAGCAATGGCAGCGCCTGGTACCGACTTCCTCGGCGGTCTTTGTGAATGCCTGGAACACCTTTGTACATTACGCGAACTTCCGCTTTCCTCCCGAGCCGAATGGCTTCTATGGCTACAACGCGCTCCAGCAACTGGCCTACTTTGCGACCGTCTTTGTCATGGCGCCACTCTCGATCATGACGGGGATGGCGATGTCTCCCGCGCTGGTTAACAGATGGCCGCGCTACGCGAAAATGTTTGGCGGGCGCCAGTGCGCCCGGTCGATTCACTTTCTTATGCTGGTAGGCTTTGCCTGCTTCGTGGTCGTGCATGTAACGCTGGTCGCGATGACTGGTCTAAGACGGAACATGAACCACATCGTGCTGGGACTGGATGACATGCGATGGACCGGGTTGGTGCTGGGACTTATCGGGATCGCGGTTGTAATGATCTCATGGGTCGTGGCACATTACATCTCGTGGTATTTCCCCCGCGGTTTGCAACATGCTCAGCGCGCAGTTACCCACCCGCTGCAGTTAGTTACTCTGGACAGACTCATCCCGCAGGAGACCTATACGCGGGCACAGATTTCCCCGCACTTCTGGCCGAATGGCAGGATGCCCGATCGCGAGGACTGGAAGCGGATGGAAGCTGACGACTTCAAGGATTACCGCTTAAGGGTAAGCGGCTTGATAGAGAATCCGGTAGAGCTATCACTGGACGAGATGCGGGCGATGGAAGCGGAGGAGACGATTACGATGCATCATTGCATTCAGGGATGGTCGGGCATCGCGGAATGGCGCGGCCTTTCGCTGCGCAAACTCATCGCGCAGGTTAAACCAAGGCCGGGAGCAAAGGTGCTGGCGTTCTACTCATTCGGCGAATCGCTTTATGGTGGCACCTACTACGACACGCAGAGCATCGACAATGCGCTGAAAGCCCAGGCCATGCTCGCCTTCGACATGAATGGAGCGCCCTTGACCGGAGTCTATGGCGCTCCGCTCCGGCTTCGGGTGGAGAACCAGCTAGGCTACAAGATGGTAAAATGGATCGAGCACATCGAGTTCGTCGAGTCGATAGAACTGCTGGGCAAAGGAGAGGGTGGATCAAACGAGGACGACGAATACTTTGATCTGCTGCCGAATATCTGAGGCGCCCGAGTATCCGGTGAGGGTGAATGAAGGTTGAGCGAGTCCTGGATTTCCGATTGGTTAGGTCAATACCGGCAAATGTTTAAGTCTGCGATGGACTTCGAGGCTCGATACCAAAATGGTATTTGAAAACTAACAAACCACCCATGAAGCCTTGAACGATGACTAAGAGGGCCTCCACAAAGACGACAATGGCAAACCACTTCACCAATGTCAGATCGTGGATCGGTTTTTTCACCAGAAAACAGACAGCGCTGATCAGGGCTACAACGGTCAAGATTACGCCCAGACGAATGTGGCGTTTTGCGGTCTTGCCTGCCCCTTCTTCTGGATGTTCGGGATAGGGAGCGTTGTAGTAATCGAGAAATCCAGTGCCTCCAGCAATTACAGCACCGAGCGCAGCGAACATAAAAGTCCAGTAGGAGGCATTCAAAAAGAAGGCATTAGCTCGGCAGAACCATAAAATTAGAAAGATCGCACTGACCGGAAACAACACGATGGGAAAATGGACGACCGCCGGATGAATTGCCGGAAGCCGGCCCGCGTGCAGTTGATTTGCGTTTGCTTTAGTTGTGTCTGTGTCCATAAAACATTCCTTTCAATTGTTTACTCCTCTTAATCTAATTGCGCTCCATTTTTCTTAACTTCTAAATTCATGACCCGAGTAGTTCCTTCCAGGCTTGTCGTTATCTGGCATCTTGTTTTGCACCACGATAGATATCCGGACGCGGTGGCCCGTCAGCAATAATAGTCCCGATCGCGCCTTTATCGGTTCGAAACATGGAGTGATCGACCAAAGTATATTCGCCGGGCACTTCGAAAGTCATCTCGACCACGGCTGTCCCTCCTGCGGGAACTAAAGTGACCGAGACGTCATGGGCGGGGGGATCAACCAGATTGCCCTCGCGATAAAGCGTGTCGAAAATAGAACCGATGACGTGAAACGAAGAAACGAGGTTGGGGCCGATGTCGCCGAAGTAAATCCGCACCCGCTCACCGGTTTTGACGTGTAAAGCATTGTCACGAATCAGCGCGCCGACTCGACCATTAAAGACGACAAAAGTAGGCTGCTCCATTAAGCCGGCCTCGCGCGAGTATTCCAGCGTCGCATCACTGCCCACCGGTGGCTTGGTGGTATAGAACTCACTCTGCATAACATAGAACTCATGATCGACTTTGGGGAGACCGGCTTCTGGTTCGACCAGGATCAAGCCATACATGCCGTTGGCGATGTGATCGGACACAGGCGGTTGAGCGCAGTGATAGACGAACAGTCCGGGATGAAGCAGCTTGAACG
>JBBSHP010000880.1:0-2859 GCA_038232555.1 Bryobacterales bacterium | reverse complement strand
TTAGCGGGTCAAGCAATTTCGGCCCGCCGGACCCGACCAATTTCCGATCGGCATATTCCACCGCGGCATGGGACATCCGGCATAGCTTCACGTCAGCGTTCAACTACGATATTCCGTTCGGCAAAGGAAAGCGGTTCGGTGGCGCCATGAACCGGGCAGTCGACCTCGTCTCCGGGAGCTGGCATGCCAATGGCATTCTGACGCTGCGCACGGGTCAGCCTTTCACAATTGCCGGGGCCAACTGTGTGGGTCAATGGAGCAGGTGTGTGCCGGACCTGGTACCCGGCGGGAATCCCAACAAAGCTCCCGCCGGTGGTCGGAGCCCCGGGCCTAACGGGCAATGGTTCGACATTAGTGCGTTCACCGTTGCGGCGCCGCTGACCGGTGGAAACCTCGGTCTACAGAGCAACACTGGGCCCCCCACCCGCACACTCGACGCCTCCATCTTCAAGGACTTCGCCTTCACGGAACGGATCAAGTTGCAGTTCCGCGGAGAGGCGTTCAACGTTGCGAACACACCCCAATTCAGCTTCCCCGACGCATCTCTGGGGAACGCCAGGATCACGCCTACGAACGGAGCCAACCCTGTTACTGGAAACGGGAACTTCGGAAAAGTGCTCGGCGCGCAAGTTGGTACGGAGCGTCATTTGCAGTTTTCGCTCCGGCTGCAGTTTTAGTCGCGGCTGACTCGCTAGGCCTCTCACTGCGAAGGGCGGACCATCACCAGGTCGGCCCTTCGCAATTTACAATGGAAGCAGCTGTGGCAACGTTTGCACTAGGGCGCCGGGAATTTCTCGCTGCTTTTTCAGCTTGTAGTCTCGTCGTTCGAGCATCGGCATGGGGTCGCGATCCGTTACACCCACGAAAGCCCGGTCCCTATGCAGGCGTGCTCGCCCACATAGAGCCAGGAACGGATGATTTCCGTTTCGAAAAAGAAGCTCAGGAAATTGAGAGCCGCCTGAGGACCATGATGACCAGTGGCTCACTGCCGCTCGGACCCGATTTCAAGGGCTCATCGCCGCTCCCGGTTCGGTACGCACCAGTCGCTGAAGGTGTTGTCGAAGCGGAATATGCTGCAACCGAGCCGTTCGCTTTAGGGCTGCGGAAATGGATTGGCTCGCTGGGAGACGTTCAGCGCGCCCGCTTTTTTGCGCTTCCGGAGCATCGAGTCAGGTACGAAATCAAGAGCGACGGTGGGTACCGTGTAGGCACTTGGAGGCAGATTTGGAAGCATGGCCGTCTCGCCGAATTTGCTCCGATTAGCGAGACGCTCGTCACTCGACTTGTTAATCTAGGTGAGCCGCTGTTCCGCGACATCACTGCGCACGCCTTGGGCGGTGTGGAGTCATTTGAACAGCAGTTGCTGAAAGGCAATCCATGGTGGCGATCAAGGCTCGACTCCGCCACCGGAATCGACCTTTATAGCGGCAACGGCATCAGTGCCGGCGACATTGATAACGACGGCATTGACGAGATCTACGTCTGTCAACCCGGCGGTCTGCCGAATCGCCTGTACAAAAACAGGGGCGACGGAACGTTCTTCGATATCACGGAGCAAGCTGGCTTGGGTGTCCTGGATGTCAGCACCTCGGCCTTGTTTGTAGATTTTCGGAACTCCGGCTATCAGGACCTGGTGGTGCTGCGGAATACCGGCCCACTGCTGTTCGTCAACAAAGGGGACGGTACCTTCACATACGTTCCCGACGCGTTCCGGTTTGGCTCCGCTCCGCAGGGTTCCTTCACCGGCATGGCCGCCGCCGATTATGACCGGGATGGCCGCGTGGATCTCTACCTGTGCTGCTACGGTCATTATCAGAGCGAGGATCAGTACCAGTATCCGGTCCCGTATCACGACGCACGCAACGGCCCGCCCAATTTCCTCTTCCACAACCGTCTTACGGCTTCGGGCGGCCACTTCGAGGACGTGACCGCGGAAACCGGGATAAGCCACAACAACGACCGTTATAGCTTCGCGGCGGCGTGGTGCGATTTCGACGGGGACGGCTGGCCGGATCTGTATGTGGCGAATGACTTTGGATCGAGCAATCTATATCGGAATCGCGCCGGCAAGTTTCGGGATGAGGCTACAGAAGCCGGCCTGGCGGAGGTGGGTCCCGGAATGAGCGCGGCTTGGTTCGACTACGATGGCGATGGACGTCCGGACCTGTACGTATCGGATATGTGGACAGCCGCCGGTCAGCGGGTGGTCGCCGATCCCGCTTTTGTTCCTGGCCGGGAGTTGCAGGCTGCATACCGCAGTCACACCAAGGGTAATTCGCTATACCGCAACAAGGGCGACGGCACTTTTGAACAGACCTCTCGCGCGGAAAACGTTGAGATGGGACGGTGGGCGTGGGGCGCCGACGCGTTCGATTTCGACAACGACGGCTCTCCCGAAATCTTCGCAACCACGGGAATGTTGACGAACTCGTCCGAGCAGGATCTGAGCAGCTTCTTCTGGCGTCAGGTAGTAGCGAGATCTCCCACCGCCGAGACGCCCGCGCCTGCATACGAGAACGGCTGGAATGCGATCAATCAGCTCATTCGCGAGGACTATAGCTGGTCCGGGCGTGAGCCGAACGTGTTCTATAAACGCCTGGCGTTGGCCGGTAACACGCCGCGGTTCTACGATTTCTCAGGGGTGAGCGGCCTCGATTTCGCCGATGATTCGCGAGCGTTTGCGGTAACGGATATAGATGGGGACGGCAATCTCGATATTATCTTGAAGAGTCGCCTTGCGCCCCAGGTGCGAGTACTTCAAAACAATTGCGGATCGGGCAAACCCGTGGTCGTAGTTCGGCTCCTAGGCACCACATCGAATCGTGATGGGATTGGAGCTCGAGTTGAAGTAAACGGCCG
>JBBSHP010000879.1:0-2861 GCA_038232555.1 Bryobacterales bacterium | reverse complement strand
TCGATGGCCTTGGAGAGTTGAGAGCTATCGAGCGAACTGCGCACAATCCACTTGGGCGAAAACCAAGTGTGGACCGTCCCGAGCATCTTATCGCTGGCTTGCATTGAGGGGATGTAAACCATCGGTACTTGCCCAAGTGGTCCAAAATTGCCCCACCCAGCGCGAGCTTCGAGCACATCACCAACGATGCCTACGATCACTCCGGCGCTGAGAGGCTTGCCCAGAATCTCCCCATGCCCGATATAGCGCTTCACAAAGGCGTGATTGACGATCGCGACTTGGGAGGAGTCCGCGGAATCGAATGCGGTGAAAGCGCGTCCTCTGAGGAGAGGAATACGAAGCGCGGCAAAGAAGTCGGGGCTCACGTATGTCATGTTGGTGGTGACGATTCGTTCCGTGCCCGGAAGTTTCACGCCGTTGTTAAGTGCCCGTTCATAAGGAAGGGTCAGGGAAACCGCGGCGGCTTCAATCCCCGGCGTTTCATGCAGCCGCGTGAGCACGTTATCGTAAAACCGATTCATCTTTGCGCCAGTCGAATAACGCGCGTCCTGCATGGAAAATCGGGCGCTGAGAACATGATTCGGATCGAAGCCAGGATTCATATTCCAGAGATAAAGGAAAGTCCGTAGAAGGAGCCCTGCGCTGAACAGCAAGGGCACGGTGAGTGCGACTTGCCCACCGGCGAGGGCGCCGAGCGAGAGGAATCGTTTGCGCCCGGCGACAGTGCGCGTTCCGCTTTGTGCGCTTCGCAGATCGACGCGCGTTGCTTGCCATGCAGGGGAAAGGCCGAACAGGATTCCGGAGGCGAGCGTCAGGATAATGGTTCCGGCCAGCGCGCGCCAGTCAAGCACGACCGTTTCCAGGAAAGGAAACGTGAATGCGCCGAATGTTCTTAATGCTGCCAGTGCTCCCCATCCGACGGTAATTCCGGCAACACCTCCCAGCAGCCCCAGCGTGGTGCTTTCGATGAGTAACTGGCGCACGATTCTCGAGAACGGCGCGCCGAGAGCGAGACGCGTTGCGATTTCGCCGACTCGGCTGGAGGCGCGGGCGAGCAACATACCTCCGATGTTGACGCAGCCGAGGAAGAACACCAATCCCACCGCGGCCCAGAGCAGCATGAGAGGTTTCCGCAAATCGCTGGTCATACCTTCCTGCAAGGAGATGACACCCAGCTTCACCTCCGCGTCCTTCCGATAGGATCCTTCTTTCTTCAGATCGGGCACCAGCAAAGAGAGTTGGGCCGAGGCTTGCTGCCAACTTGCGCCGGGTTTCAGGCGAGCCATGATGCCATAGTTATTGCCGCCGCCTTCGCCGGTGCGCGATGGCCGTATCGGGGTCCAGAGATCGGCCTTTGTGTCGGACCGAAAGCCGAGAGGCATCACGCCGACGACCGTGTACGGCTCGCCACGCAGCAGGACTCCACGGTGATCCAGTCGGAAAAGACGGCGGCGTCGAGGGATGGGACGCCGCTATGCACGGCTTCCCAGGTCCTGCCGTCGTGGGAGTTGTCCGTCTCGGACGCACCTTCGTGGCTGAAGATGGCGGCGACCTCGGCCAACCGCTCCGGCTCAGGATAAGGAAGAGGCCGTAGCATGGCGCTATTGACTACGGCCAATACGGCTGTGTTTACACCGATGCATAGCGCGAGAATGAGGATGACCGTGAGCGAAAAAGCCAAGTTCTGGCCAATTAGGCGGAATGCGTAACGGAAATCGTGCATCGGGCACCTCTGCTAGAGATAAGACATTATATTCACGATTCTATTCCCCAAGTTTGGATTTCCCTCAGGGCGGGCTCTGAATCGTTGACACTCGGTTGCCCGTGTTACGATCTCCCATGGTAGACTGAATCCGCCGATGGTCATCAGATTACTTGCTCCGTTGCTTCTATTCTGCGGTTTCGCATTCGCCGCTGAGCGCGGGGAAGAGATACGTCTTTGGCCCAACGGCGCTCCGGGTTCGGAGCACGAGACGGCGGCCGAAATCTCTGAGCCGTCTGCCAACCCAAAGTTGCCCAAGAAATTCTCTCTGGTACACTCTCCGTCGATTTTCGTCTTCCTGGCTCCCAAGGAGAAGGCGAATGGAACGGCCGTGGTGATAGCGCCGGGCGGCGGTCACACGCAACTGGTTATCGACAAAGAAGGCTACGAGATCGCCGATTGGCTGAACGCTCGCGGTATTGCAGCCTTCGTCTTAAAGTACCGCTTGGCGCGCGCCCCCGGATCGCACTACACAGTGGAACGTGACGCCTTGGCCGATGCTGCCCGGGCGATGCGGATGGTCCGCAGCCGTGCGAGCGAGTGGGGCCTGGACCCGGCGCGCATTGGATTTATGGGCTTTTCCGCCGGAGCTGAAGTAGCCGCGCTCATCGAGGCTCGTTTTGATGCAGGATTGAATGAGGCGACCGATGCTATCGACCGCGTGAGTTCCAGGCCTGATTTCAACGTCATCGTCTATCCCGGAGGGCTCGCTGGCAGACTCACAGTGCCCAAGAATGCGCCGCCGGCTTTCTTAGTTTGCGCCGATAACGATCCGTCCCATGTGGTCGCTACCGTAAACCTGTATTTAGCGCTGCAGAAGCAGGGTGTCTCGTCCGAGATGCACATTTATGCCAGTGGAGGCCATGGCTTCGGCATGAGGCCATCTCAGCTGCCGGTTGCGACTTGGCCGGATCGCTTAAATGATTGGATGCTGGAGCGGAAACTTCTTAAACCCTGAAACTATTTGATTTTTTCGTCTTTTTCCACTTTGCCGTCACGGATGTGAATGACGCGATGAGCATGTAAAGCGATATCGTGCTCGTGAGTGACCAGGACGATTGTATTGCCTTGCTGATAGAGGCGCTCGAACAAGGCCATA
>JBBSHP010000878.1:0-2862 GCA_038232555.1 Bryobacterales bacterium | reverse complement strand
GAGGCCTGTTGGTAGTCGGTGGAGATCTTGTATTTCATCAGCGCCGTCTCCCACTTGTGAGCGATGATAACGGGCCACAGCAGGAACAGGCGCTGCCGCGAGTCGATAAACATCGTCGCGTTGGTATCGGGAAATCCGGGTGTGTCGGCAATCGTGAAGGGGGCGCCCCACCTACCCGATGTCTTGCTCCAGCGCGCCGCCTGAATCAATACGTCATCCGCGGTTCGTTCACCCGAGCCATGAAACCAGCACACCAGCAAGTCTCCATTCGGCAACTCGACGATGGATGACGAATGATTGTGCCAGCGCTCCAATGGAAAAATGAGCTCGCCGCTGAATTGCGGAGCCGCGATGGCGCAACAAATCGCCGCAATTCCGACAATCAAAAATCGAGCCGCGCGCGTTAAAAAGCGTTGCTGCACTGCTAGCATTGGCATCCTCACCTCAAACCTGTAACATTACGCATTCATGTAGAACTCCCATAATCGGATTTGCACTATTCTACCGACTTCCGCGCAAAGCGGATACGCCCCATCGCGTTTCCTAAATCCTCACGCTACCCTGAAACAAGAAGCAGGGAACATTGCTGCTCTCCACAATCCACGAGAATCCAACCACAATGAACCGCTGTTCAGGGCCTGACGAAACCACCATCCTGGTTAACGGCCAGTCCCTCACCGTCTGGCAATGGGCCGGTCATTCGCCCCCGGTGGTGTTCTGCCATGCTACCGGCTTTCATGGCCGTTGTTGGGATCAAATTGTTGCGCGGCTTCCGGGCCGGCACTGTATCGCTCTCGACTTTCGCGGCCATGGACGGAGCAGCAAACCCGCACCGCCATACTCCTGGCGCGCTTTCGGTGACGATCTGGCAGCCCTGCTGGCACACTTCGAAATCCGAAATGCTGTGGGGGTCGGGCACTCCATGGGCGGCCACTCCCTCGTTCAAGCTGCCGCCAGCATGCCCCAGGCGTTTTCACGGCTCGTCTTGCTCGATCCCGTGATTCGTCCGCGGCCTGCCTATACCGGTCCGATGCCGCAGCTCGATTTTGTTTTGCGCCGGCGCAATGATTGGGCTTCGCCCGAACAGATGTTCGACCGCTTCCACGACCGCGCTCCCTTTGCGAGCTGGGCTGTCGCAGTGCTCCACGACTATTGCAACTTCGGGCTGGTTCCTTCTGAATCCGGCTCCGGCTTCCTGCTGGCCTGTCCGCCTGCCATTGAGGCCGCAATCTATTCGAATAACAGCGCCAAAGAATCGGATTTGTACGACGAGATCCCCACCATTGAGATTCCCGTGCGCGTCATCCGGTCTGGAGGAGAGTTCCACGGCAGCAACTTCATGGCATCCCCCACTGCGATTGATCTCGCCTCTTTCTTTCCGCATGGGGAGGACATCCCGTTGACCGGGATCTCACACTTCATCCCCATGGAAGCTCCTGACCTGACCGCGCAGTGGATTGCCACCTAGCAATTCAGCGGGGCCGTCCGATGGCACACAGCGGATCCCCCACCACGATGTTCATCCAGCTCAACGCCGGGATCGACAAATAATAGCTCTCCGCTAAGTTCCGTCCAGCGTAGTAAGCCGGGAGAAGATAATCGGGGCGCGGAGTGAACGTGAGATATGGCTCGTAAACGTGGCCCGATGCCCCGCTAGCGCCTTCGTGAATGAAATCCGCCGTCAGCGATTGCGGAGTTCCTCCAAACCAGGTCCGCTTATCATCCTGCCAGGTACCGATATTCCACTGATCCGGAGGCCGCGCAAATGTGCGCCCGTCGCTTGAGACGAATTCCGTGGCGATGCCCCCCGCTAGCCACTTGAATCCCGCGTTGCGCTGTTTACGATGCTTGTCGTTCGATCCCCACGACGCGTAACCGATTACATCCGTCTGGTTGAGCAGCACCTGAGTGGACTCGTCCAGCACTACCCTGTCTTTAGGGAGCGCCAGGGCGGCCGTGCGCAGCCAGTCGTTACCCGGCGCGTCGTCCGAGGAGTTCAAATCGATTACGAACTTGCCCCGATTTTGCGCCACCAGCGCACGATCGATTATTCCCTTCACGTCCACAAAATCGTACCCGGTCAGGCGCGTTACCAAATACATCGGGAATTCGCGATGAGCGAATTTTTCGCCCCGCCGCCCAAAAAACGGATTATGAAGCGGTCCCCGTACAGCGTGCTTCTGGCCATGCAGATCCTGATAGAGCAGCGCCAGTTCAGAATCGACGGCGGCTGCATCCCCGCTCTCACCCTGGGTGCCGGCAATCTTTAGCGGTACACCCGATGTCGTCACAATGTACAGGATGCGCTCCCCCAGTTGCTGCTGCTTCAGATATCGGAGGATGGGCGCCGCGACGGCCGCGTCGTAGTCCGGCCGCTGAATCTCTTCATGGGGAGAAACGCGAATACGGCAAAGGTTGACTAGCGGAACTTTGCGCCGCAACACATAGTAATCCCCGATGGTCCGCGAGATCGCGGAAGACTGGTTCACCACCACCAAAACCTGATCGGGTGTTTGCGCAAAAGAGTTGAGCGCCAGCAACCCGGGTAGGGCACGCTTTAGCTTGCCCCTATACCCGCGACCAAACCAACCAGCTTTCACGGTACGGCGTTGGCTTTCGGCGCTGGCTTCAATTTTTGCGCTGCGATCAGAGATCGAAAGCTCTCCTCGCTCATAGCACCCGCGATTAGTTCGGTGCCGATTACAAAAGTTGGCGTTGAACTCACGCCGATAGCCTCGGCCAACTTCATGTTCTTGGCGAGAATTGCCGCGATCTCCGGCGATTCCATGTCGGCAGTCAGCTTAGCCGCATCCAGACCCAGCTTGGTCGCAAGCCGTCCCATCCCGCTCGCAGTAACCGGCT
>JBBSHP010000877.1:0-2864 GCA_038232555.1 Bryobacterales bacterium | reverse complement strand
CGCTGATCCGCGAGCAACTCTGGCACCCATCGACTTTCTTCACATCCCATCTCCATCACCATGTGATTAAAGTCCCTCGCCTACTGCTCTCCTGCTTATATCAGGCCGCTTGCTACGCAGCCTGATGGATAAAGTCGAGCTTAGAGGGTGTTTGAAAAGTATTATGTGGACGCGATTCGATTCAGCATGAGGCGGATTGTCGCGAGGTCGATCATGGCTTCGGAGGTCTGCACTGTATATTCGTAATCTTTACTCATCCGACGATTGCGGCCCAGCCATGCAAAGCTGCGTTCCACAATCCAAGTTAGGCCGGTGATCTTAAACGCGCGCTGCCCACGTTTCACAATCACGAGTTTCCAACCGTTTTGCTGCAGAAGCTGATGGGACAGTTTACGACTCTGGTGCCCGGCGTCGGCCATAATGATGCGAATGCCCGGAAACATTGGTTCTAAGCCACCAAGGAGGCGCTCTGCTCCTCGCTGATCCGACATGTTGGCAGGTTCCACCCGGCATGTGATCGGAATGCCCAGTGTATCGACCAGAATGTAGCGTTTGCGACCTTTGACCCGTTTGTGGCCGTCGAAGCCCCGGACGCCTCCGCGTTCCGTCGTCTTCACGGACTGACTATCCATGATGACAACAGACGGACATCGATTCCGGCCAGCCTGCGTTCGAACCCTCTCGTAGATCGCTTTTTGAAGGCAGGTCCACACGCCCGCGTTCTTCCAGCTTCGGAAGTAATGATAAACGGTGTTCCACACCGGAAACTCCCGCGGCAACAATCGCCACTGGCAGCCTGTTCGCAGCAAGTAGAAGATCGCATTCAATACCGCACGAACATCTGTTGTCCGCGGTCGGCCACCGGGCTGCGCTCCCGGAAGGAGCGGGGATACGAGGTCCCAGGCTGAATTCGTCAAGTCTGTTGCATACGGGCTCTTCGGCATATCTTCAGTCTGCCCGTACTCTACCCTCGGCCAGAAACCAATGCCGAAACCTTCTTAAACACCCCTCTTATGGTGGGTGACATATTTGGGGACTAATGGACATTCTCAACGTCCATCAAATCGCTGCCTTCCTGATCGATTTGCGAGAACAGTAGCGTGTGCCGGTCCGGTGAGAGGCTCATGCCTAGGTAGGATGGCTTGGTATACCGCCCGATCGCGACGTCAGCGCCCGTCGCGAAATTCAGGAACCGGATCGACCACCCGGCCGGCTGGTCCGCGTGTTCGTAGTAGATGCCCCGTTCGGCTACCGAGAAGGCTCGCGAGATAACCCCTTCGACTAGCTTGCGCTCGGAGCCGCCTGCTGTCGACATGGACCACAGGGGAGTCGGCGGTGTGTTTCCGAGGTTGCCTTTCAGAAAATACAGGGTGCGGCCGTCTAACGATTCCTCCCCGGTCTGCCCGCCTTGTTTGGTCACCTGAACCGCGGGACCGCCTCGCGATGGCATCTTCCAGATTTCAGCGCGTCCGCTCCGCTCCGAACTGAAATAGATCCACCGGCCATCGCGCGACCAACGGGGGATGGCACTGTTAAAGGCTAACTCGGTCAGCCGCTTCGGCGTGCCTCCGTCCGCTCCCACGACATAAATCTGGTACTTTCCCTGACCATCTACATTGGAGTCAAAGGCGATCCACTGCCCATCTGGCGACCAGCGTGGCGATCCTGAATGTCCGTGCCCAAACGATGTGAGTTGCCGCGCATGGGAGCCGCTTTTATCGCAAACCCAAATCTCCAGACTGCCGGAACGATCCGATTGGAAGGTGATTCGCCGGCCATCGGGCGAGAAATCAGGATTCGTGTCCAGCCGCGAAGAAGCGGCGAGCACGGTCGGCGTGGTGGGCGCTCGCGCCGCGCCGGACAAATCGATGCTCCAGATGTTCATGTCCTGAAACCGCTGTACGAAGATCAACCGGCGTGCCTGGCGAGAAATGACGGGAGAGGTTGCGTTCTCGCCTGCCAGTAGGAGCTTCCGGGGCGTTCCGGCGCCGGAGGCGAGCATTCTCCACAAGCTCTGGCTACCGTCGCGGTTGGACGAGAACACGAACTCCCGGCCGTCATCAAGCCAGCCGCACTGTCATTCCAGCGATGATCCCGGGTCAGCGGCTTCGGCTCGCCATTCGGGCGAAGATCAGAGGTGAGGGCGAGTAGATAGATGTCGCTGGATTGAATAGCGGCGTTTCGGCTGAAGAGAAGCAGGCGGCCATCCAAGGAAAAAGCCGGACTCCGATCGGCAATCGACGGCAGCTGAGGAGAGGTCAAGCGGCGTCTCTCGCCCGTGTCGAGGAAGATAAGAAACAGACTTAGCGACTCTCCGGGGGAGGCTTGATCGCTGATGACCAGCGCCTTACCATCCGGCGTCCACGTCAGGGCGCGAGCGCCGTAGTAGGGGAACTCCGAAACAGAAGACGCGGTCTCAGTCACCTTTTGCTCGGCCCCGCCGAGAGCCGGAATCAGCATTACCGCCGAGCGGTCATTCGGGAGTTCTCGCAGGAACACAATCCGTCGCCCGTCCGGAGACCAAGCCGGACTATGATCCCGTGCCGGATCGGTGGTTAGCCGCAAGGACTCGCCTGTGCCGACGAGCTTCACGTAAATGTCGGAGTTATCCCGCCGCTCGCCTTCCCACTCGAAAACGACCTCATTGCCGTCCGGGGACAGCGCAGGATCCAACTCGTACCCCGGATAGCTTGTGAACGGTGTGATGGTCAGAGGGGTCTCTGCCGGACTGTTCAGACGGTACACAAGCCACCCCCCGGCACACAAGAGGAGGGTCACCATCGCGGCTATCGGATACCAGGACCGGCGCGACTCCAGCCGCGCTGGTTCATCGGCCGGCATCGGTCCCGCCTCGATCTCCTCTT